>NZ_RCNW01000247.1:22493-60869 GCF_004307605.1 Pseudomonas sp. Sample_24 | reverse complement strand
CGCTCAACAGGTGTGTTGACTGATCCACCGCTATCGCGAGCAGGCTCACTCCTACGAGTTTGATGCCTGTTACGGCATTTCAGGCAGTTCTTGCGCACGCAGATCGAACACCAGGACTTCAGCATCCACGCCGTTGCTCAAGGCCAGCACCTGCTCTTTGCGAACCCGCACGCCGTCGCCCTCCTGCAATGGCATGCCGTTGAGTTCGACGCTGCCCCGCGCCACATGCACGTAGGCATAGCGGTCAGCGGCCAGTTCCAGAGTGGCGCTTTCCTGGCCGTCGATCAGTGCCGCATACACCCGCGCATCCTGGCGCACCTTCAACGAACCCTTGGCGCCGTCGGGCGAGATGATCAATTGCAGGCGACCGCGTTTTTTCTGCGTGCTGAAGTGCTCTTGCTGATAGCGCGGTTTGGCGCCACTGACGTCGGGCACGATCCAGATTTGCAGGAAATGCACGGGACGGGTGGCCGAGTGGTTGTATTCACTGTGGGCCACGCCGCTGCCGGCACTCATCAGTTGCACGTCACCGGGGCGAATCACTGAACCGGTGCCCAGGGTGTCCTTGTGCTCCAGCGCACCTTCGAGCACGTAGGAAAAAATTTCCATGTCGCGGTGCGGGTGCTGGCCGAAACCTTTCCCGGCTGCCACGCGGTCATCGTTGATCACCAGCAGGTCGGAAAACCCCTGTTCTTTCGGGTTACGGTAATTGGCGAAGGAAAAGGTATGGAACGACTTCAACCAGCCATGGTTAGCCATGCCACGATCAGATGCTTTGCGAAGGGTCAACATGATGGAATCTCCTGCGGGGACGTTGATTCGTCCGAGTGAGGAGAAGGTTAATGGTTACTGGTTAGTGCAATAAGTAGATGAAAATTGAAATACTGTCTCTCTCAAGTTGACAGTAACCTGCAAACGATTCGCCATGTTTGAGGCATAATCACGACAATCAACCCGTAGGAGCGAGCCGGTGTCCGGCAGAATTCCTCTCTTTTATTCCGGTGATTTTCGACCCATGAAAACCGTGGCAATGGTGCTGTTCCCCGACTTCCTCCTGCTCGACATGGCCGGGCCGATGGAGGTGTTTTCCATCGCCAATCGCTATCTGAAACCCGACGATCACTACGTATTGACGACCATCGGCACGGAGCCCGGCGCGTTGCGGGCCTCCAATGGTGTAAGCGTGCACACGGACCTGTCTATCGACCAGGCCTGTGACGGCTATGACTTGCTGCTGGTGCCCGGTGGCCCCGGCGCCTACAACGAAAAACATCCGCCATTGCTCGACTGGCTCAAGCACAACGTCGGCCGCTCGGCCGGTTATGGCTCGATCTGCACCGGCGCATTCGTGCTCGGGCATGCGGGGTTGCTCGACGGGTATCGGGTGACCACGCATTGGCATTACACCGAACGGCTGATCAAGGCTTTCCCGTCGGCCACCGTCGAAACCGACCAGATCTTCATCCAGGACCGTAACCTGATCACCTCCGGTGGTGTCACTGCCGGCATCGATTTGGCGTTGTCGGTGGTCGCCCGTGACCATGGCAAAAAAGTTGCGCAGGACGTGGCCAAGGTGTTGCTGGTGGTGATGAAGCGCCAGGGTGGGCAAGCGCAGTTCAGCCCGCTGATGGCCGCCGTGGCGCCCCAGGAAACGCCGATCACCCGGGTGCAGAATCATGTGCTCGAACACCTCGATGAGCCGTTCAGCATCGAACGCATGGCCAGTCTGGCGGCCATGAGCCCGCGTCACTTCGCCAGGGTTTTCGCCCGGGAAGTGAACATGACACCCATGGAGTTTGTGCAAAGTGCACGCATCGATTGTGCGAGAAACCTGCTGGAAACCACGGAACTGCCGCTCAAGACCGTAGCCTTCAAGAGCGGCTTCGGCAGCGTGCGGCACATGCGTTTTCTGTTCGGTGAAAAACTCGGACTGACCCCGACCCAGTACCGCGAACAATTCAGCTAGCGCCGTTGGCCGTTGCGCGCACCGTTATGGCCGTGACGCTCCCCCCGTAGCTGTTGTACCGTCACCGAGGCCTGCCAAGATAGCGTTGAACTCTTTGCATGGAAGGTACGGAGCCTGGACGGACTCACGTGCCGCTCAGGTTCCCGGTGGTGAAGCATGAACAGCCATAGAGATTTACCCGGCGACACGGTACTGCGCTTCGGTCCCTACGCGTTCCACCTCAATCAGCGACTGGTCCTGCACGGCGATCAGCCGCTTCGTTTGGGTGGCCGGGCGTTGGAAATCCTCCAGGTATTGCTCGAGCACGCAGGCTCGGTGGTCAGCAAGGATGAGTTGATCGCTCGAGTCTGGCCGCGATCGGTCGTCGAGGAGATCAATCTGCGGGTGCACATTGCCGCGTTGCGCCGGGCCTTTCGCGACGGGCAAAACGGTGACTGCTACATCCTCACCATTGCCCAGCGTGGCTACAGTTTCGTCGCCTCGGTGCAGCAAGCATCGCAGCCAGTATCGATCGAAACCGCGCATCCACCCCGACACAACTTGCCTGCGCGACTGACTCAGGTCATCGGCCGCGATGCGGTGGTTGGCAGTCTGGTGCGACAGCTGCCGCTGCGGCGTCTCATGACCCTGGTCGGACCGTGTGGCATCGGCAAGACCACCGTGGCGTTGCGGGCCGCCGAATTGTTATTGCAACACTACCGCGACGGCGTTTGGCTGGTGGATATGGCGACGATCGACGATCCCGTGCAGGTGGTCGATCATCTGACCCGCACCCTCGGTCTGGGCAGCGGTACAACCCTGGAGACGTTGGGGCGATGGCATGCGCTGTTGATCCTGGATAACTGTGAACATTTGCAGGACAGTTGCCGGACCCTGGTCGAAGCGTTGCTGTGCTCGGCCCCCCGCCTGTCGCTGCTGGTCACCAGTCGCGAACCGTTGTTGGCCACGGGGGAAGTGCTTCTGCCATTGCCGCCTCTGGCGGTGCCACCCGCATCGGCGTTACGCAGTGTCGATGCGTTCATGGGCTATTCGGCGGTGCAGTTGTTCGTCAGTCGTGCCCGGGCTCGCCAGCAAGGTTTTGCTCTGCGAGAGCAGGATCTCAAGCGCGTGCGAGAAATCTGTCGACGGCTCGATGGCTTGCCTCTGGCGATTGAATTGGCTGCTGCGCAGATCGATGCGCTGGCACTGGTGGGATTGCAGGCGCAATTGGACAACTGTTTTCAACTGCTTACCCAGGGACGTCGCACCGCCGTGCCGCGGCACCAGACCCTCAAGGCCGCCCTCGACTGGAGTTACGAACGCCTGAGCCCGCAGGAGCAGACCGTGTTGCAGCGTCTGTCGGTATTCAAAACGGCGTTTACCCTGGAGGCGGCCAAAGGGGTGGTCAGCTGCGCCAGTGTGCAACCGGCGAGGCTGACACGCGTCATGGAAAACCTGGCGCTCAAATCGTTGTTGTCGCAGGAACAGGCCAAAGGCGTTTGTCGCTACCGCTTGCTCAATACCACCCGCCGTTATGCCCTGGAAAAACTCGAAGACAGCGGTGCATTGCAATCATTCGAAATGCGCTATGCCGGTTACCTCAGTCACGCGCAGTCCTCAAATCGGCAGATGGCCCTGTAGTTCGTCGAGCAAGCGCCGGGCGGCCTTCACGTCCGGCGTGGCATGACCTTCGCTGAAGCGCTGGTAGATCGGCGTCAGTAATGCCTGGGCTTGCCGGTAGCGACCCTGACGCTGCCAAAGCCGCGCCAGCGTGCTGGCGCTGCGCAGCTCCCAAGCCAGGGCACCCTGGGATTTCGCCACGTTTATCGCCTTGATCAGTACGGTTTCGGCGCTGCAGTTTTTCACCGGGCAATCGGCGGCAAGCAACGCATCGGCGCGGGCTCGCAAGATTTCCGCCGTGCTCCAGCCTGCGGCACCTGTGTCGGCGCGTTGCAGCAACTCGTCATCGACCAACGCGGTGTCCAGCGTGACCATGATTTCCTTGATCAGGCCGGTTGCTGCCCGGGGTGACGGCGCCGCCTCTGCGCTGACGATCACCTGCGCATAGTGTTGCGCCCAGGTGTAGAACAGCTGCACCGAATGCTTCTGCGCTTGCTCCAGTAGCAGGCGCAGTAACTCGCCGGCGGCGCGGGTATTGCCGTTGTAATGGGCGATCAGGCAGCCGGAGAGGGCGAGGGTGTAGCAGATCGAGGTGCCGTGGTTGATCTGCAACGCAATGTCCAAGGCCTGCCGCGCCGTGCGCCAGGCCTGTTCCGGTTGCCCCTGCAACCAGAGGATGCGTGCCAGGATAGTCAGGGCGGCGACACTCTGGTCGTATTGCACGCCAAAGCCATGGGTGAAACGGTTGAGATGGCCGCTGTGGGCCATACGCTGGAGCACTTGCTCGGCATTCATTCGCGCCCGTTGCTGGTCCCCGGCGAAGTGCAGGGCCAGGACACGCAAGCGATGCGTACTCAGCGACAGCAGCGGATCGCCGTCCAGTCCCAGTCGATCGAATTGCTGACTCTGTTGCAGCGCCATTTGATAGTTGCCACAACTGAGATTGACCGCCAGATGACCGGAAACGGCGCGCAACTCTCCCACCACGTCATTGCACTGTCTGGCCAGGGTGCGGGCGGTGACAAATGCGCCAATGGTTTCTGCACTGCCACCCTGGGCGTGATAGCAGGCGCTGCCGAGGGCCAGTTTCAGCGACATTTTCAGCGCCAGACAGGGCTCGGCTGCGGCGTCGAGCAAGGCCAGGGCCTTGCGCACGTAGCCGCCGTGTTCCTTGAGCAGCGACAGTTCCTGCCATAGGGGGGTGGAGGCGGCGGTCAAGCGGATCGCCAGCGGCGCGGGGCCACGCGCATTCAGGCCCCAATCGAGCGCTGCGCGGATGTCTTCCAGGGCACGGGCATAGCGCTCAATCCACACGGCTGTCGGAACGCGCTCCCAATCAGTCTGGGCCTGTTGCATCAAGGCCAGGCAGCGTACTGCGTGGCGTTCCCGGGTTGCAGGCAGCTCGCCAGCCTGTTCGAGTTTTTCCAGGGCGTAGCGGCGTGTGGTGTCGAGCAGGCGGTAGAACACCTCCTCGTCGCCGACGTCCACACTCAGCAGAGACTTGGCCACCAGTTGCGTGATCGAGGCAAACACTTCGCGCGGCTCGATCTGTTCGCCGACGATAACCGCCGCAGCCGACGCCAGGGTAAAGCCACCTCGGAACACTCCCAATCGACGCAGGCAAGTCTGTTCGCAGATGTTGAGCAACTGGAAGCTCCAGTCCAGCGTCGCGTGCAGCGTCTGGTGCCGGGCCAGCGTCGCCTGGCTGCTGTGGGTCAGCAGGCGAAAGCTGTCTTGCAGTTGCGTCAGCAAACCGTCGAGGCCGAGGCTGGCGACCTGTGCTGCCGCCAGTTCCAGGGCCAATGGAATACCGTCGAGGCGCCGGCAGATGTCGATCACCAGCGGCAACTCGGCATCGCTCAGTTCGAAGCTGTCATGGCTGGCCATGGCGCGTTCGACGAACAGCTGCAACGCAGAAAAGGTCAGCGCCTGGGCGCGGTCCGGCTTGGCGACGGCAGGAGGGCAGTCCAGCGACTCCAGGCGCTGCACGTATTCGCCCTCGGCCCGCAGGCTCTCGCGGCTGGTCGTCAGAATATGTACCCGTGGTGCGCCGCGCAGCAGGCTTTCACAGAGCAGCGCCACGCTGTCGATCAGGTGTTCGCAGTTGTCGATCACCAGCAACATTTGCCGCTCGCGCAGGAAGTTCGCGAGACCGCTCAGGGGTTCGTTGTCGTGCAGGGACAGGTCGAGCAGTGCCGCCAGATGCCCGGCAATCAACCGCGGATCGTTGATGGGAGCCAGGTCGAGCAAACGAATGCCATCGCAGTAATGGCCGATCAATTGTTCGGCGACGCGCAGGGCCACGGTGGTCTTGCCGATGCCACCGGGGCCCACCAGCGTGATGAAGCGTTGCCGCGGCAGATGCGCCACCAGACTGTCGACCAACGCCTGGCGGCCTATCAGGCGGGTGCGACGCAAAGGCAGGTTATGGCCGTTCGATGGCGTGGCAGGGTTGGCCGGATGCAGCTCGGCCTGTTCCAGCGAGTAGGGCGCGACAAAACTGTACCCGCGTTGGGCCACGGTAACGATGTAGCGCTGTCCGGCCTGACCGTCGCCGAGGGCTTTGCGCAGGGCCGCCATGTGCACGCGCAGGTTGATGTCTTCAACCACGCTGTTGGGCCAGACATCGGCGATCAGTTGCTGCTTGCTGACCACGTTTCCCGCGTGCTTCAACAGGATCAGCAGAATGTCCATGGCCCGTCGACCCAGGCGCAGGGGTTGGTCAGCCTCCATCACCAGGCGCTGCTCGGGATAGATTCTGTAGGGGCCGAAATGCACAGCCCGCTCGTGGGAAAAGCTCAACGACTCACTCCTGCCTGCATCCGTCTAGTTCGCGGTTTGCGAGCATGTTCCCAGATTTTTCAATCTGCGCAATGTGTGGTCGTCTGACTGCACGAGAATTTCAGGTGAATGTCGGGGCGTTACCGCTGGGCGGCATGACCGCGCATGACCCGACACCGCCAGGCAAAGGGATTGATCCCTTCGCTGCGGGTAAACATGTGACAGAAATGCGCCTGGTCGCAGAATCCGCATTCCAGGCTGATTTGCGTGAGGCTCAGGTCGGTATGTTGAATCAACCGCTTGGCGCGGGCGATGCGTTGCTGGCGAATCCAGTCCTGGGGCGAGTAACCGATGCTGGATTTGAAGGCGCGGGAAAAATGACTGCGTGACAATCCACAGGCCTGGGCCAGTTCGGTCACCTCCAGGGGTTCATCGAGGCGTTCGAGGATCAGTTGTCTGACCAACTGTTGGCGTTGAGGGCTGAGGCCACCGGCGTTTTTCTTTGGCGCTTCAGTGGCTGTCGCGCGGGCGGCGTTTTGCTGCAAGTGAGCCATGAACAATGTCCGTGTCGGTAGGCTTCATTCTTTGATCCCAGGGCTCTGGCTTGCGAGTTAATCGTTGTTAATTCCTTCTGTGCAGTGGGAAGTCTTGAGTAAAGTCAGACACAATCGTCACACTTGCGCCTGACTGAACTCACAAGGAACCCGTGTCTATGAACCGAAACGATCTGCGCCGCGTCGACATGAACCTGTTGGTGATTTTCGAAGCGCTGATGTTCGAAAAGAACCTGACCCGCGTTGCAGAAAAGCTGTTCATGGGCCAACCCGCGGTGAGTGCTGCCCTTGGCCGGTTGCGCGATCTGTTCGACGATCCATTGCTGTTGCGCAACGGTCGCGCCATGGAGCCCACCGCGCGGGCGCTGGTGATTCTCAAGGAGCTGCAACCGGCGATGGACGTGATTTCCGGAGCGGTCAGCCGGGCCAAGGAATTCGATCCGGCAACCAGTTGCGATGTGTTTCGCATCGGGCTGTCGGACGATGCCGAGTTCGGATTGTTTCCACCGTTGTTGCGTCAGTTGCAGGCAGAGGCGCCGGGCATTGTCGTGGTGGTGCGGCGAGCCAATTACCTGCTGATGCCGGCGTTGCTGGCGTCCGGGGAGATTTCCGTCGGAGTCAGTTACACCACCGAACTGCCGGCCAATGCCAAGCGCAAGAAGTTGCGTGATATTCCTTGCAAAGTGCTGCGCGGAGACGACCGGCCTGGTCCTTTGACGCTTGACGAGTACTGCGCGCGGCCGCATGCAATGGTGTCGTTTTCCGGTGACCTGAGCGGCAATATCGATCTGGATCTGGCCAAAATCGGACGGTGCCGCAAGGTGGTGCTCGGGGTTCCGCAATTCAGCGGGTTGCGGGCATTGCTGGCGGGCACCGAGATGATAGCCACCGTGCCGGATTATGCAGCCTGCGCGCTGGTCGAAGGTTGCGGCTTGCGGGCAGAAGACCCGCCGTTCGAGATCGAGGCCGCCCAGTTGTCGATGGCCTGGAGCGGAGTGCATGACAATGATCCGGCGGAGCGCTGGCTGCGTTCGCGCATTAGCCAGTTCATGTCGGTGTCGTTGAACTCTCATTGATCTTGCGCAGGCATATCCGTCGCGGCAACAACGGATATGCCCGCAATGCAGTCATCGCAGCATTGCCCCTCGCACAACCTGAACCCCACCCAATCTAAATAACCTCAGCGCCGCGCATCGCCAGCAACTCGCGCAACACCGACCGATGACAATGCGCTTCTTCCTCGCAATAGCAGCCAACGGCCAGTGAAGTGTGATGAGAAAGCGCCGCCAGCAGATCTAGCAACTGGCTGGCAGCAGGCTGGTTCATTTCGGCTTTGAACTTGCGCTTGAAGGCTTGCCAGGCTTTTTCATCTTCGGCGGTCTGGGCTTGGTGCACCAGCGCCTGGCTGGGTGACAGCAATGGCTGCCATACATCGTAGAAATCCCGGCTGGCAAACTCGGCTTTTGGCACACCCCGGGGCGGGCGGCGCACAGTGCCCAGGCGCAGGCCTTCGCCGGGGCGGCGAGGTGAGCCAAGCCGAACGATATGGACCGGCATGGGTTATTTGAGCCGCGATCCGTCGAACCACTCCAGCGCCGTGCGCCAGAAGCAGATCCCCAGAAAATACGCCGACATCAGCAGCCACAGGCCCATCACCAACGGGTTGATCACCGGATGATTGATGACCAGTGACAAACTGCACAGCAACCAGATTGCAGTCACGGCAATGTTGATCGGCATGAAGCGCCGCACCCGGAATGGATGCAGGAATTTCATCCGGGTCAGTGTCAACAGGGCCAGGCCAATCACCGTGAGGAAGGTGATCCAGGGCGAAGGCGCGATGATGTACAGGCACAGGGCGACCACGTTCCACGCGGCGGGAAAGCCCTGGAAGTAGTTGTCTTTGCTTTTCATGTTGACGTTGCAGAAGCAGAACAGCGACGACACCAGGATCAGCGACACGGTCAGCAGCAGCGTGTAGTCCGGCAGCGGAATGTAGCGATAGATGAACAGTGCCGGAATGAACACGTAGGTCAGATAGTCGATCACCAGATCGAGAATCGAGCCGTCGAAGCTCGGCAACACCGACTGCACGTTGACCTTGCGCGCCAGCGCACCGTCCAATCCGTCGACGATCAGGGCCACGCCCAGCCACAGCAGGCAACTGGTCGGCTGGTTATCCAGCAGGGCAAGCGTTGCGAGGAAGGCAGTGACCACGCCGGTAGCAGTGAATCCATGGGCACCCCATGCTTTGAGCCTGGCGATGTGTAAAGTTGAAATCACAGGGGCGTTCTCCAGAAAGTGAAGCATGCCAGTCATCGCCCTCATCTGGCGGGCGGCGGCAAACCGGTTCGGGTTGCAGGTATCGACCGGGCATCCGGGAATAAGGTTCACCGCCTATGAATCTTAGCTGCGCCGGAAAAAAATACCGCGCAAAAATCGGCGCTGTGTCAGCCAAACGGTGGTGGCGCATTTACCGGCGAGGACTATCGTTGCCTGACTGATCCCCCCCTTCGATGAGGACATCGTCATGAACACCAGCGATCTGCTCGAACAATTACTGCGCGCGGGCCAAGGCTCGATGGCGCGACAGGGCGGCGGTGGGACGTCGGCTCAAGGTGGCCTCGGTGACTTGGGCGGGCTGCTCGGTGGCTTATTGGGGGGCGGTAGCGGCACCAGCGGTGCCGGCGCCGGTGGCATGGGCGGGCTCGGCGGCTTGCTTGGCGGTTTGCTCGGAGGTGGTTCACCGATGGGCGGTGCAGCGCAATCGCGCTCCGGCGGTGGCACGCACTACGCCGCGCTCGCCTCTCTGGGGATGATGGCGTTCCAGGCGTATCAAGCCTGGCAACGCAGTCAGGCTTCGCAGCAACAACAGGCGCCGCAACAGGCGATGCGCACCGTGGATATGCTGGCCGGGCCGGAAGTCGAAGAGCACAGCCATGCAATCCTGCGTGCCTTGATTGCGGCAGCCAAGGCTGATGGCCGGTTCGACGACGCTGAAAAACAGCTGATCAACGCCGAAATCGCCCGCCACACTGACGACCCGCAATTACAGCAATGGCTCGATGAGGAAGTTGCCAAGCCGCTGGATCCCGACGACGTGGCGCAGTCGGCAACAGATCAAGCCATGGCTGCGGAAATGTACCTGGCCAGCGTGATGCTGGTGGATGATCAGCAGGATGCCGAGCGCACTTACCTGGATGAGCTGGCGGCGGCATTGCAGATCGAACCGGATTTGCAGGTGCATCTGGAACAGCAGGCCAAGGGTGGAACCGTCTAGGGGCCGCTCAAGAACCCTGCGGCTTGGGGACCAGAAACGTCACCCCGAAACGCTCGGCCACTTCGAATATCCGCGGCAGATCCTCGGGCACCTTGAACTGGTCCATCGCCGTGAAAAACTGCCCGCCTCGCGGATCGGACACAACGCCGATCATCTTCGCGGTGCTGCTGATGTTCTTGTAGGCATGAACGGATCCTGCCGGGATATGTACGTAGCCCCCGGCCGAGACGGTGGTGGATTTGCCTTCGACGGTGACCTCGACCTGCCCGTCAACCACGTAGAACGCCTCGTCCCAAGGGTGAAAGTGCGGTGGCGGGCCGCCTCCCTGCACGCCTTCCTGGATATGCATTTCGAAGGGTTTGCTCATATCGCCGCCCGCGAGGACCGTGATCGTCTCGCCCACGACGTTGACCGATGCCGGTGGGGCTTGGAGGACGTGAACCGTGCGCATGATTGCTCTCCGGGGATGAGGCTGCACCTGCCGATTGTAGGCCTTTGAACGTCTGCCGACAGCCGCGCCGCAGGGCCGTTGGTCCGGGTAATTTTGACGACGATGGAATTTTTTTCGTGATGACTCGCTCTGCTGAGGGAGGGACGTGCTGATCCAGCGCCCTGCAGCGACCCGCAGGTGAGCCATGAACAAGAATCTCGACGACTACAACCGCATGCGCGATTTTTCGGCGACGTCTGAGCCGGCTGCCGTCAAGCGAGCCGGCCGCAGGAAAGCCAAGGATCATGCGCTGCAATTCTGCATCCAGAAGCATGATGCCTCGCGCCTGCACTACGATTTCCGCCTGGAACTCGACGGCGCGCTGAAGAGCTGGGCGGTGCCCAAAGGGCCGTCACTGGACCCCAAGGTCAAGCGCCTGGCGGTGCATGTCGAAGACCATCCGCTGGACTATGCCACCTTCGAGGGCAGCATCCCCGAAGGCCACTACGGCGCGGGCGATGTGATCGTCTGGGACCGCGGGGTGTGGATTCCCCAGGAAGACCCGGCCAAGGCTTACGCCAAGGGGCGGCTCAAGTTCGAACTGCAAGGCGAGAAGCTCGCAGGCCTGTGGAACCTGGTGCGCACTCACATGCCGGGCAAGCAGGAGCAGTGGTTCTTGATCAAGCATCAGGACGGCGCCGCCAGAGCCGAAAGCGACTACGACGTCGTCGCTGCCGAACCCGATAGCGTACTCAGCGAGCGCACCATCATTACCAAATCAGCCAAACCAGCCAAACCCAAGGCGGTCAAGCGACCAGGCGCCCCGGCACGCAAGGAAAAATCCGCGCCACTCACCGGCGCGCACAAAGCCAAACTGCCCGACCAGATCAAACCGGAACTGGCGACGCTGGTGGAAAAGGCCCCGGGCGGGCAGTGGAGTTATGAGGTCAAGTTCGATGGCTATCGAATCATGGCGCGCATCGACCATGACGACGTCAAACTCTTCACCCGTAACGGCCACGACTGGACGCACAAGTTGCCTGAGCAGGCCAAGGCTTTAGCCGGCCTGGGCTTGGAGTCCGCATGGCTCGATGGCGAAATGGTCGTGGCGGATGATCAGGGCATTCCGGATTTTCAAGCGTTGCAAAACGCCTTTGACGCCGGTCGCAGCGGGAACATTCTTTATTACCTGTTCGACTTGCCCTACCTCAACGGTGTGGATTTGCGCGAGGTGCCGGTCGAAGAAAGGAGGGCCGCGCTGGCGACGGTGCTGAAGACGAGCAAAGATCCGTTGCTGCGTTTCTCCGATGCCTTCGGCGAAGACCCGGAAGCCTTGCTCAACAGTGCCTGTCAGATGCGCATGGAAGGGTTGATCGGCAAGCGCCTGGGTTCGCCTTACGTGTCCCGGCGCAGCAGCGACTGGATCAAACTCAAGTGCAAACACCGCCAGGAGTTTGTCATCGTTGGTTTCACCGATCCCAAAGGTTCACGCAGTGCCTTCGGTGCGTTGCTGCTGGGGCTGCATGATCGCGACAGCGGCGAGCTGCGCTATGCCGGTAAGGTCGGCACCGGGTTCACCGAGGCCACTCTGGGCAGCATCCATGCACAACTCAAACCTTTGCAAACGAAAAAACCGGCCGTGGTCAATCCACCGAGCGGGGCGGAATTCAAGGGCGTGCATTGGATGAAGCCGCAACTGTTGGCCGAAGTGGCCTTCGCAGAAATGACCAAGGACGGTTCGGTACGGCATGCAGTGTTCCATGGTCTGCGTGACGATAAGCCTGCCCAAGACATCACTGAGGAGCGTCCGAAAGCCGTGAAAACCACCTCCGCAAAAAAAGCCGCCGCCAAGTCATCTGCAGCGCCGAAGAAAGCTGAAGCGGCGCCGTCACAAATCGGCTTGGCTCAGGGCAAAGTGCGTATCACCCATCCGGACCGGGTCATCGATGCCACGAGTGGCACCACCAAAGTGCAACTGGCGCAGTACTACGCCAGTGTCGCCGAATGGATCCTGCCGCAGCTCAAGGACCGCCCGGTGGCGCTGGTACGCGCGCCGGACGGGATTGCCGGTGAGCTGTTTTTCCAGAAAAACGCCGAGCGCTTGGCCATCCCCGGCATCACCACCCTGGACCAGAAACTGTCGGGCCAGCCGATGATGGTCATCAACAACGCCGAAGCGCTGGTGGGTGCGGTGCAGATGAGCACCGTGGAAATGCACACCTGGAACGCTACCTCGGACAATCTCGACAAACCCGATCGCTTCGTCCTCGACCTTGACCCGGACCCGGCGTTGCCATGGAAACGCATGATCGAGGCCACCCAATTGACCCTGACGGTGCTCGATGAATTGGGGCTCAAGGCCTTTCTCAAGACCAGTGGCGGCAAGGGCATTCACCTGGTGGTGCCGCTGACCCGCAAACTCGGTTGGGATGAGGTCAAGGACTTCAGTCACGCGATCGTCACCCACATGGCCAAAATGCTGCCGGAGCGCTTTTCCGCGGTGTCGGGGCCGAAGAATCGGGTAGGGCGGATCTTCATCGACTACCTGCGAAACGGTCTCGGCGCGACGACCATTTGCGCTTACGCTGCGCGCACCCGCGAAGGCCTGCCGGTGTCGGTGCCGATCTATCGCGAAGAAATCGTACAGCTCAAGGGCGGCAATCAGTGGAACATCCACAACGTGCATGAACGCCTGGAGGAAGTGGGCGACGGGCCTTGGGCGGACATGAAGAAAACCCGGCAAACCATTACTGCCGAAATGCGGCGACGGGTCGGCATGAAAAAAACCTGACGTGCCCGGTTGAAGCTGCCGCAGGCTGTAATCTGTTGATCTGAACGACAAGCTCAACAGTTCTCAGCCTGCGGCAGTTCCTGCACAGACCGGGTATTACTTGTTGATGAACGCCTGGAAATCAGTGCCCAGTTTGTCGATCGCCGCTTTGAAATCCTGCGCGGTGATCTTCTGGCTTTCGTTGGAAAGTTGTTTGCCAAACACCTTGCGCACGACTTTGGCCATGGTCTGGTTGGTTTTGGCGTCTATGAACTCGGCTTCGATAAACAGTTCGGTGTCCTGATCCCGATGACCGGTAGCGGCTTGCGTTGCACCGACGACGGCGGCGATGGGCACGACTTCATACCATTTCATGCCTTCATTGGAAGCGCTCACGCCAGTGATGGCGGCACGCATGACCAGGGTTTTCGAACCGGCCGGTGCTGCGTTCGGGCTGGAAACCACGCGGTATTTCTGTCCCAGTGTGGTTTTCGCCTTTGTGGTCATGTAGTTCTGGATGTCATTGAGCGTTTGCTGATTGACCCGCTCGTTGGGCTTTGGCGCCGGATACAGTTCCAGTCGGTTGAATGCCACGGTGTTATAGGCATCGGGGTTCCACGATGGGCTCACCCAACGCATCGCCGTGCCGCCGCTGGGCGTTTCGACTTCCTGAAGATTGTTGTAGTCGGTCAGGTAACCGGAATACTGCGCCTTGTCGGTGACTTTGGAGGTACAACCTCCGAGCAGGAGCCCGGTCAATGCGACGCCGATCAGCAGGTTTCGGGACAGGTTCATAGTGCAGTGTGCTCCTTGAGTGAAATCGTTTTATCGGGCGCAGAAAGCAGCAACGCCACGTCATTGTTCAGAGCATAGGTGGCTCTTGGCGTAATGCACTGTGAATGTTCGATTACCATCCGACACGCACATCTGCCGTCGTCACGCCCAAGTGTCATAGCCGTTGCCGCAGCGCCTGTGCGTCAGCGTCCGTAGCGTGAGACAAGAGCGTAGGTTTTAAACACGAATTATCCAGCGCGAGTTGCCAATCAAGTGTCGCTGTTTAATGCGTTCACCGATCAACAAACGGAAACCGCGACCGGCGGAATCAGTCGGTTAATTATTCGGTTACGCCTGTATTTCAGTTGCTACGCTTTAAACCTGACCTCATCTGTTCGGGGAGCAAGCGATGTCACTTCAGTTACAGCGTGTTCGGAGGTTGTTTTTCGGCCTGGTCACCGGATTGTTCGCCGTTCCCTTGCTGGCGGCCGAGCCTGTTGCGGTCGATGCGCCGAAAAATCAGCTGGAACCCAAAGCGCTGGAGATCCTCAAGGCCATGAGCGCCAGATTGGCCGGCGTCCAGGGCATGAGTTTCAAAGCTACCACCACTTATGAGCGCCCCAGTCGTCTGGGGCCACCCCTGGCGTACAACACCGTGGCGCTGGTCAATGTTCAGCGCCCCGATCGCTTGCGTGTTCTGACCTCCGGCGATGGCCCTGCGACCCAGTTCTACTACAACGGCAAGCAAGCCTGGGCCGTTGAACCGAAGGAGAACCTGGTGGCGCAAGCTGACGCACCGCCCACCATCGATGCAACCCTCGAGGCGGCGTATCAGCGGGCGGCTATATATTTTCCCTTCACCGATGTGATCGTTTCCGACCCCTACAAGGATCTGGCCAGGGATATGCGCTTGGCGTTCTATATCGGTCAGTCAACGGTGGTCGGCGATACCGCGACCGATGTGATCGCCTATGCCAACGACGTGGTGTTTGTCCAGGCCTGGATAGGTACGCAAGACAAGTTGCCGCGCATGTTGCGGGCGGTGTTCCGTGATGATCCGACACAATCCCGGCATCAGGTGGCATTCAGTGACTGGAAGCTCGAATCAGCGTTGTCGGCAGATTTCTTCAAACCACAACACATTGAAAATGCGCACCGCATCCAGTTTGCACCGCCTTCCGACTTGCGTGCCCCTGAAGGGGTTAAACAGCCGGTTGCCAAACCCTGAGGGAGGAGTTTCAAACATGCATGGACCCACATTGAAGTTTGCAGGGTTGATGGTCGCGCTGCTGAGTTGTGAGCAAGCGTCGGCCTGGTACCATGCTGCCGGTTTTGGACGCTCGTTCGGCGGCGCTGACTCGTGGAGCCATTCAGGGGCGTTTGGTTCGGCTTCAGGCGGTGGTGGCAGCTGGAGCGGTCAAAGCAATCGTGGTGGTTCGGTTTCGGGCGGTGATGGTAGCTGGAGTGGTTCGGGCTATCGCGGTGGTTCGGCTTCCGGTGGTGGAGGTAGCTGGAGCGCCAGTGGCGAAAACGGCGGTAGCGCCTCAGGTGGCGAGGGCTCGTGGCGGGGCACAGGTGCCGAAGGTGGCACGGCTTATGGCGGCGAGGGCGCGTGGCACGCCGAAGGTGAGAATGGCGCCACTGCCAGCGGGTACCGTGCCGATGGCTATGGCACGACGGTCTATCGTCCGCAGACCTATGGCACGAGCTACTACCATCCCCCGACGGCAGTGTATGCCAGCAGCGGTTGTTACTACTGCGGTTACAATGACGGCGTCAATCCTGCTGCGGCAGCGGCCGCCGGGGTCGTGGCCGGTAGCGCGATCGCTGACTCGACTGATCAGAACGTCAATAACAATGCCTGGAGCCAGGGCTACAACGCCGGCATGATGGCGTCCGCTCCCCCCACCATGCCGATGGGTGCGACGTTTGCCAGTCTTCCTTCGGGCTGTGGATTGAGGACAGTGTCTGCGGGCACTTTTTATCAATGCGGCAATTCGTGGGTGCGCCCTGCGTACGGCGCCAACGGTGTTTACTACACCGTGGTCCCCATGCCCTGAACTCACCGAAATCCCGGTGTTACTCAGGCATCGCGCAACAAGTCATTGGCGTTAAGCACTTCATAGGCGATCTCCGGGCGCTTTTCCATGGCGCGGCGAATCGCCGCCGGAATCGATGCGCGGGTCTTGCGGCACAACCCCGGCAGTTCAGCGACGTAAATGCCGATGCCGCGCATGGTGCGCACTTCGTTGAGACTGGGGACGATGTCGACGCGGATGCCCAGTTGTTCGAACATCCGCCGTTGCAGGTGCTCCAGGTCCTGAAGGCTCGAAAGGTTTTCCAGACGTTCGATCAGGCGTTTTTCTTCGGTGCGCGTCAGAAACAGGATGCGCACGTCCGCGCCCGGGGTTTCGAGCAATGGGTCACGCCCGCAATCGCAGGCACCGGGCGGACAGGGTTGGCGGATCGGCGCAGAGGTGGTCATGGGGTTCAATCATAGAGCGCTGCGTTCGGGTTTGCCCATAGGGCTTTCAAGGGTTTTATCGAGTGATTCAGAGCGGATCAGGCGGTTGCTGCCAAAACCGAACAGTGTGAAGCCGAGGAGGGTGACCACGCCGCCGAGCATCAGCGCCTGTTCGCCGGAACTGAATAGCGCCAGATAGCTGTAGGCCGACGCCACCCAGGCAACGATGTTGGTGGTCAGCGCCTTGCGCGCCGGCACGCCGCGGGCCTCTTGTATCGCCATCAAGGCGGCCATGGAGAGGATGTACGGCACCAGATTGGTGACCACCGCGAGGTTGACCAGGGTGTCGAATTGATTACTCAGGTTGGGATCAATGGTGAACAGGCCCAGCGCCGTTTGTACCGCCAGCAGGATCAGCATGCCGGCAATCGGCGTGCCTGCCTTGTTGGTCCGCGCGAATATCGGCAGGAAGTAACCGGTGTCCGCCGAGCTCTTGTAGACCTGAGCGATGGTGAATTGCCAACCCAGCAGTGAACCGATGCACGCCAGCACCAGCAGGCCCATGACGATATTGCCGACCGCAGGGGTGAACATTTTCGCGAACACCAGGCCGAACGGTGCGGTGGAGGCGGCCAGCTCAGGATTGTCGATGATGCCGGCGATGACATTAGTGGACAGGATGTAAATCACCGCAGCACCGAGGGTTCCGCCGAGCACGGCAATCGGTACGTTCCTCTCGGGGTTCTCCACCGCGTCGGAGTTGGCGCACGCCGATTCCAGGCCCAGAAAGGCCCACAATGTTATCGCCACGGATGCCCCGGCCGCTTCGAACCAGCTCTTGTCGTGGGGGTTCCAGCCAGCCACATAAATACTGCTGTCGAACCAGAACC
Organism: Pseudomonas sp. Sample_24; assembly: GCF_004307605.1. NCBI lineage: Bacteria > Pseudomonadati > Pseudomonadota > Gammaproteobacteria > Pseudomonadales > Pseudomonadaceae > Pseudomonas > Pseudomonas sp. Sample_24. The sequence continues at coordinate 43,361 of NZ_RCNW01000247.1, read as the reverse complement.
AGCCAATGGTCGAGACCAGCAGCACCGGCGCAATTACCCCCCATACCGTGACCGCACCGATCCGCCCGGTAATCCGCGCGCCACCGAAATTGGCGAATGTGGTCATCCATAGCAACGCAATGGTCGCCAGGCCCACTTGCAGCGAGTCAAGGCGCAGGTCGAACAGTTCTTGTATGTAGCCCACCGCTGTGACACTGATCGCGACATTGGCAATCAACAGTGAAAGGCCGTAGGTGTAGTTCGTCAGGTAGTTGCCGGCCTTGCCGAAGGCGTATTCGGCGTATCCGCCCATGCCACCGGTTTTTCGACTGAGCATGCCGCATCGCGCAAAGGCGTAGGCCAGCGCGAGTGAGCCGGTGGCCGTCACCAGCCAGGAAAGAATCGAAATGGCGCCGACTTCCGCGAGTTTCGAGGGGAGCAACACAATCCCCGAGCCCAACATGTTCACCGCAGTCAACATGGTCAGTTGCCCCACACTCATTTTCTTTGCGACTGACATGCGCTGCCTCGTTAGTTGGTCAAAGCAGTGTTAGCTATAGCAAAGTATTGAAATGCCGCAAGAAATGCCCGTCAGCCAATGCGTCCGCGAGGGATATTGCAGAAGAGGCATTATGCTGGCCCCCAGATTGCTCGTCTGTCGCCAGAATCACTTTATTTTCAGTTGGTTAGGTGGAACGCATATGCGCAATGTTTGGGGCGCGCTGATCGCTGTCAGCGTTGCGGGGCTGGCTGTGTCTGCCCAGGCAAGGGAACTGAAACCCAATGATCGTTATATGTGCAGCTGGGGGGCGGGCACGGCGGCCAGAGCGCAGGAACTCAAGTTGTCCGGAGTTTCTCTCTACGCCGCGCGGCAAAAAATCCAGCACTACAAGTTCGACAAATCGTGGATGCGCATGATGGCGATGGGCATTACCGAGCAGACTTACGACAGCCCGACGCGGATCAAGCCGGCGGCGGTGCGGCAGAGTTTTTATGATGATTGTGTGAAGTACAAGTTGGCCAGGAAATGAAGTGCCGAAGCAGGCCTTGGTCGGATTGGCCTACGGGTTGACGCACGCCGACTATATTGAAAGGCCGGGTCCGTCGCAGGTTCAGCATTAATCATGACTGAGAGGCGTCGGGTCTGACGTGCGTTTTTCTGATTCACCTGAAATTGTGCAAACAACCTTTCAATCAGGAGATCATCATGACCCAGCTCGACAAAGTACTGTACACCGCCAAAACCCACACCACTGGCGGCCGGGATGGCGCCTCCCGCAGCTCCGACGGCATTCTGGACGTCAAGCTGTCGTCCCCGGGCACGAACGGCGGCGGCACCAATCCCGAGCAACTGTTCGCCGCCGGTTGGTCGGCGTGTTTCATCGGCGCGATGGGGGTGGCGGCCAAGGAGCTGAAGGTCGCACTGCCCAAGGATGTAGCGGTCGACACCGAAGTCGATCTGGGCACCAATGAAGGCGGTTACCTGTTGCAAGCTCGACTAAATGTCAGCCTGCCGGGACTGGATCGCGAAACTGCACAAAAACTCGTGGAAACCGGCCACAAGTACTGCCCGTACTCAAAAGCCACGCGCAACAATATTAATGTCGAGGTCAAGCTCGTTTGAGTTGAAAAAAAGGTCCTGGCGAAGGTTGTTTTAATAGCCGTATTGCCAGGACCTCATCGACGACAATAAGGTAAGTTTAAGTTTTAAAGAAGCTCACCAATCTTTATGACCCCTCTGACTCAGTATTGAGAAGGAAATGCGCAGTTCTCTGCCTTTGTTCGACGTGAGTTGAGTGTGGGTCTGGCTCGATAAATAGTATGACTGTTTTAGTTGCTGGGGGCGTAAATGACAATGGCTCGCTATCAGTCGTGTTTTTTTGCTGTCATGACAACTAGTGGATCCAATCAATAATGTCAAAGGTCATGTAATTCAAGCGCCTCAGCTAGAATGGGGCTTGACGAGTAAGTTGGTCGCTTAACGTGGAGCCAATGGTATTTCCAACTGGCGACCGCTTGTCGGTGGCATGCCTGAAAAATGAACATTTCGCGGCTACGGGCCTCAGACTCTCCAGCATGGCATCATGACATGCTAGCGAAATCGTAAAAAAAAGAAGTGGAAACGCGACCTCAAATGCAGTGATTGCAAATGGGGATTTTTTTATCCTGAATTCAAGAGGTAACAACTAAGCTGACATCAATTTCCTAATCTAATCAATAGGGTTTCAAATAATAAACCTATGGTTTGGTTTTCTTGTATGAGTAAGGTCGCTCAGGGTTATTTAATAAGCCCCTGAAGTGTACTGTCGAATAAGGTGGAGAAAATACCGTGGCAATAAATACAATCATGAGCCTGATCGAACATAAAGAATTCATGGAGTTTTTGCGGCTGGGCGTGGTGTACGTTCATTTGGTCGCTTGTTGCGTGGCGATCGGTTTGGTGTTGACCAGTGACATTGCAATGGTCAGGGATATGTGGAAACGCAAGGCATTCACTGAACACGATCATGCGCACATGGAAAGTCTGCAGAAGTCTGTGGTTCTGGCTTTGATCGGTCTGTGGGTGACAGGCGCTGCCATCATCGGCATCGATTACCTGGGCAAAGGCACGGAATATTTCATGAATCCGAAGCTTCACGCCAAAGTGATTATTGTTTTGCTGCTGACCTACAACGGCATTCTGCTACACCGCCTGGTATTGCCCGCACTGCAGAAGGCCGGCTCCTTGCTCGAGCTCGGGTTCAGCGCCCGAATGATGGCTCTTTTTTGTGGTTCGCTGTCGGCAGTGTCCTGGATGTATGCCGCCATGCTGGGTGTCGGACGACCGCTGGCCTGGAAATACTCTCTCTCCGAACTCTTGATGGCCTACCCGGTGCTGATCGTGCTGGGCTTCTTGACGATGCTGGCGCTGACTGAGCGAGCCAAACGCCCCAATACCCTCATTGCACCGCAGTGGGCGCACTGACCCTGTAAAGCGCAAGCGTATGGCAAGCTGACGCTTAGGTAAAAAAGGTCCTGGCGACGGATTCGGGAGCACCATCGCCAGGACCTGAAAGCGTCCAGTTCACCGGGCAGAGGTGAACCTCAACCTTCCTCGACATTATCAATGTGCTTGAACCGCTCGATCAGAAAGTCGATCAGGCTGCGTACCCGCGCTGACAAATGCAGCTGCTGCGGGTACACCGCATACACATCGGCCCGGGTCGGCGTCTGGTCTTCCAGCACCAGGCGCAAGCGGCCACTGCGCACATAACGGGCGATGTCCCACTCCGCCCGAAGCAGGATGCCATGCCCATCCAGCGCCCAATTCAGCGCTACCTCTCCATCGTTGCAGCCAAGGGCGCCATGCACTTTGATGTTTTCCGTGTGACCGCCGTTGGTGAAGCTCCAGACGCCATAGGGTGATTCGTTCTGGCGGATGAAAATGCAGTTGTGGTGCTGCAGCTCCGCGAGTTTTTGCGGGGTGCCGTACTTGTCCAGGTACAGCGGCGAGGCACATAGCAAGCGCCGGTTGGAGGCGATCTTGCGCGCGTGGAAAGCGGCATCCGGCAAGGTGCCGAAGCGAATCCCCAGATCGAAGCCGTGGGTGGTCAGGTCCAGCGGGTGGTCGCTGATCTCCAGTTGGATTTCCACTTCGGGATAGCGGGTGTAGAACGCGGCGAGGGCAGGGCCGATATGCCGTCGGCCGAAGCCCAGCGAAGCATTGACCCGAATCAGCCCCTTGGGCGTGGCCCGGCTGCTGCTCACCAACTGTTCGAGCTCGTTGATCTGGGTGAGGATGCGCGCGGCCTGGGAGAAATACAGCTCGCCCTCGGACGTCAGGCTCATCGAGCGCGTGGTGCGGTTGACCAGGCGAATACCCAACCGGGCTTCCAGCGCCGTCAGGCGTTTGCTCACTGCCGGTGGGGTGATACCCAGCTCCCGGGCGGTGGCGGCAAGGCTGCCTTTGTTGGCCAACAGGTAAAAAAACGATAAATCCAGGGTCTGGTTCATTCGTAACTCAAAGTTATTTATGTAGTGATTTTGAGGAACTCACAGCTATTTGTTCACTACATATACTCCGCTCACACCCCGCCTGAACAGCGGGAACAACAAGAAATCGATGAGAGTGGAGTCAACAATGAGCGCATACAAAATTGCTGCAGTACCCGGTGACGGCATTGGTGTGGAAGTGATCGCCGCAGGCGTCGAGGTACTGCAGGCCCTGTCGAAAAAAACCGGCTTCGAACTGGATTTCAAACATTTCGACTGGAACTCCGACAACTACCTGAAGAACGGCTACTACATTCCCGAAGGTGGCCTGGAAGAGCTGAAAACCTTCGACGCGATCTTCTTCGGCGCGGTCGGTGCGCTCAACGTGCCGGATCACATTTCCCTGTGGGGCTTGCGCCTGCCGATCTGCCAAGGGTTCGACCAGTACGCCAACGTACGCCCGGCCCGTGTCCTGCCGGGGGTGAAAAGTCCGCTGCATAACGGTGACCAGATTGACTGGGTCGTGGTGCGCGAGAACTCCGAAGGCGAGTACTCCGGCAACGGCGGTCGTGTGCATCGCGGCTTGCCGGAAGAAGTCGCCACCGAAGTGTCGGTGTTCACCCGGGCCGGGGTCGAGCGCATTCACCGCTTCGCTTTCGAACTGGCGCAAAGCCGCCCACGCAAGCACCTGACCATGGTCACCAAGTCCAACGCCCAGCGCCACGGCATGGTGCTGTGGGACGAAATCTTCTATGAAGTGGCCAAGGATTTTCCGGATGTGAAGATCGACAAGGAACTGGTCGACGCCGTGACCACGCGCATGGTGCTCAAGCCATCGACCCTGGACGTGATCGTCGCCACCAACCTGCACGCCGACATCCTCTCCGACCTGGCTGCCGCGCTGTCCGGCAGCCTGGGTATCGCACCGACCGCCAATCTCAACCCGTCACGCAAGTTTCCTTCGATGTTCGAACCGATCCACGGCTCAGCCTTCGACATCACCGGTAAAGGCGTAGCCAACCCGATCGCGACGTTCTGGACCGCGGCCATGATGCTGGAACACCTGGGTGAGGTCGCCGCGGCCAAACACTTGATGTCAGCCATCGAAGCGGTGACCGAAAGCGGTCTGCACACCCCGGACCTCGGCGGCAACGCCACCACCCGCCAGATCACCGACGCGGTACTCGCGCTGATCAACCGCTGATCTTTCCCGGCGATTCAAAGTAGTACTGCGGCACAACGCCAAGGGGCGGATCGGTGGATCCGACCCCTGGGCATTTCCTGACAACAATAAAAAATCAGGGCCCTGTCATGAAAAGAATACTTGGCAAACTCTACGTACAAGTGCTCATCGCGGTGATCCTCGGCGCCATCGTCGGGGTGTTCGTTCCCGAAACCGGAACGGCGCTCAAACCCCTGGGCGATGCGTTCATCAAACTGATCAAAATGCTCCTTGCACCGGTGATCTTCCTGACCGTGGTCACGGGCATCGCCCGCATGGAAAACATGAAGGAACTGGGGCGCGTCGGCTTTCGCGCGTTGCTGTATTTCGAGGTGGTGTCGACGCTGGCACTGGTGGTCGGCCTGGTGGTGGTCGATGTGTTCAAGCCCGGCGCGGGCATGAACATCGATGTCGCGACGCTCGACACCTCCAGTCTGGCCACCTACACCTCGGCGGTGAAACACGCTTCGTTCATGGACTTCGTCATGAACATCATCCCCGACACCATTGTCGACGCCTTCGCCAAGGGCAACGTACTGCAGATCTTGCTCTTTTCGATCCTGCTCGGCATCGCCCTGGCGCATGTCGGGCCGCGCGGCAAAGTCTTTGTCGATACGCTGGACAGCCTGATGCAGGGCATGTTTCGCATCGTCAACATGGTCATGCGCCTGGCACCGATCGGCGCATTTGGTGCAATCGCGTTTACCATCGGCAAGTACGGTTTCGGCTCGCTGTTCTCCTTGGGCAAACTGATGGCCTGCGTGTACCTGACCTGTGCCGTGTTCGTGATCTTTGTTCTCGGCCCGATCTGCCGCTACAGCGGGTTCAGCCTGTGGAAGTTCCTCAAGTTCATCAAGGAAGAACTGTTCACCGTGCTGGGTACCAGCTCTTCGGAATCGGTACTGCCGCAGATGATTTCCAAGATGGAAAAGGCTGGTGTATCAAAACCCGTGGCCGGGATGATCATCCCCTCCGGTCTGACCTTCAACCCGGACGGGCAGGCGATCTATTACACCATCGCCGCGATCTTCATCGCCCAGGCGACCAACACGCCACTGACCCTGACCGACCAATTGATCGTCCTGGCGGTGCTGATGTTCACTTCCAAGGGCTCGGCGGGGGTCACCGGTTCCGGCTTCATCATTCTGGCGGCCACGTTGTCGTCCCTCGGGACCATTCCAGTGGCGGGGATGGTGTTGCTGCTGGGTGTCGACCGTTTCATGTCGGAAGCGCGGGCGATCACCAACACCATAGGTAATGGCGTCGGCACCATGGCGATCGCCAAATGGGTCGGAGCGCTGGACACGGTGAAAATGCACAAGGCCTTGAATGGTGAGGTTGAGGTGGAAAAGCCTGAGGCTGTGTTTGCGCCATCTGCAATGACGACTGAACCGATGTTGCCGAAATTGAAGGAAGCGTCTCGGGTGTAGGCCGGGTCAAGCGGGGTGTCAGGCACCAGCGATGCTGAATGTCGTGACGCCATCGCGGGCAAGCCATGCCCCTACAGGATTAGGGGTATGGTCTGGAACCTGCGCTGTCCACGTCCAGCGCCAAGGGCTAAACTGCGGCGATAACCAAAATAACGACGTGACCTGCCTTGTATGAAAATCCACCCATTACCGCCACTCAACAGTCTGGTCGCGTTTGAAGCGGCGGCGCGTCATTTGAGTTTCACCTTGGCTGCCCATGAGTTGAACGTGACGCAAGGTGCAATCAGTCGACAGGTTCGTTTGCTGGAAGACTATCTGGGCAAGGTTCTGTTCGAGCGGACCACTCGTACGATTCAACTGAGCCCGGCAGCCAGTCAGTACTATGAAACGGTGCGTGCGGCGTTGATGCAGGTGGCGCAGGCCACCGGTGAGATTCGCCATTGGCAGGGCGCCGAACAGGTGACGGTCGCCACCAGTACCGCAATGGCCTCGTTGTGGCTTTTGCCTAAAGTGACCGAGTTTCAGCGGGAGAACGAAGAGATCGACCTGCGGATCATCGCCCATGATCAGGTCAAGGATTTCTCCCGGCTCGATTGCGACCTGGCGCTGTATTACTGCAAGACACCGCCTAGGGACATGCAGGTCACGCCGTTGTTTTCCGAAGAGGTTTACCCGGTTTGCAGCCCGGCCTATCTTGCCAAGCATCCCGCCTTGAATACCCCTGAAGACCTGGCAGCCTGCACCTGGCTGTTTCTCGACGACCCGCAACGGGACTGGATCGGCTGGCCGGAATGGTTCCACAGCCAGGGCCTGAAAAAGGTCGAACCGAAACGCCGGATCAATATCAACAGTTACTCGATGCTGATCCAGTCGGCGATCAGCGGGCAGGGCATAGCGCTGGCCTGGTCCAACCTTGTCGATGATCACCTGCACAGTGGCGCACTCATCCGACCGCTCGATACGGTATTGAGAACCGATGCGCAATTCTGTTTGCTGGAGCCCTTGGCCCGTGGCGGGATGCGCCAGAGCGTTAAACGTTTCCGCAGCTGGTTGTTGAACCAGCTTCCGCCAGCGGAGGACGTCCTGTAACGCCGTCAACGGGGTCGAATTTCAATCTGAATCGCCCGGCATTTCGATGCCGGGCGATTTTTTTTGCCCCGGGAAAATGCTCGCAAGCGTAAAAACATACGCTCGATATTTATGACAATAAGTCATGAATCGCGCCGGAAATATCGTTTGTCGAGACCCACCCTGTTTTCCCAAACTTGCCGCCAGCGGACCCTGGCCAACGAGCCTGCCGATCATTCAATACCGTGCCCAGCAGGGGAGAACAATAATGAGCACCATCCAACAAATTCCTGTGCATCACCTGGAAACCGTCCTCAATCCGATCCACGAAGCGACCGGCCTGAGCAACGAGTTCTACACCGAGCAACGTTACTTCGAACTCGAGCGCGATCAGGTCCTGGGCAAGACCTGGGCCTGCGTTGGTTTCGCCAGCGACCTGGGCAAGGCCGGTTCGGTCAAGCCCATCGACTTCATGGGCTTGCCATTGTTGCTAATGCGTAACCGCGAAGGCCTGGTGCAGGTGTTCCACAACGTGTGCAGTCACCGCGGCATGAAGTTGGTGGAAGAGGCCGGTGAAGTGCAGGGCGTGATTCGCTGCCCTTACCACTCCTGGACTTACGACCTTAACGGCGGGCTGCGCGGAACGCCGCACGTCGGCGGCATCGACCAGCACAAAGACGAGCGCTTCGCCTGTGAAAAACATGGCTTGAAAGCCATCCGCAGCGCGATCTGGATGGACATGGTGTTCATCAACCTGTCCGGCGATGCGCAGCCGCTGGAAGACATGCTGGCGCCGTTGACCCAACGCTGGACCCAGTTCCTCGGTGAAGACGGCATGAGCTTGATGCGCCGTCGCCCGGGCCACGACGCCACCACCCTGGACATCAATTGCAACTGGAAACTGGCGGTCGAGAACTACTGCGAGGCTTATCACTTGCCGTGGGTTCACCCGAGCCTGAACTCCTACTCACGCCTGGAAGACCACTACAACATCATTTTTGACCAACACTTCGCCGGCCAGGGCAGCTACGCCTACAACCTTTCGGACGTCGCCGGTACGCACTTGCCGACATTCCCGGGCTGGCCGCTGGACCGTCTGAAGAATGCCGAGTACGTCGCGTTCTTCCCTAACGTATTGCTCGGCATCCAGGCTGACCATGCCTTCGCCATGCAGCTTGAGCCGGTTGCACCGGGACGCACCATCGAGCACTTGCGCCTGTTCTATGTTGGCGACGAAGCCGCCAGCAGCGACGAGTTCAGTGCCTGCCGCGAGGCGATTCTGGAGTCCTGGAAAGTGGTGTTCGCCGAAGACATCAGCTCGGTCGAAGGCATGCAGAAAGGCCGGCATTCCCCTGGCTACAAGGGTGGCGCGTTCTCACCGGAAATGGACATCCCGACGCATTTCTTCCACCAGTGGGCCGCACGTCAGTTGCTTGCCACCACGCCGTCCGCCTGAGGAGAGGTCCATGTATCCGATCGCCTCTCACTGGCTCAACTATATCGACGGGCAATGGAGCGACAGCGTCCAGCGCCTGACGGTCAACAACCCCGGCACCGCTGAGCCGGTCGCGACTATCGCCCAGGCCACCGTGGCCGATGCCGAGCGTGCGTTGCTGGCCGCTCGCCGCTGCGCCGACAGCGGCGTACTGACTCGCGCTCGTCCGGCGCAACGCGTGACCTGGCTACTGCGCATTGCCGAGGAAATCCGCGCCGTGGCGGACGAGGGCGCCTGGGTGCTGTGCCAGGAAAACGGCAAGCGCCTGAGCGACGCCAAAGACGAGTTCATCGAAGCCGCGCGCTACTTCGAGTATTACGCTGGCATGGCGGACAAGATCGAGGGCACCTCGATCCCGTTGGGCAATGGTTACATGGACTTCACCCTGTACGATCCGATGGGTGTCTCGGCGCAGATCGTGCCGTGGAATTTCCCGGTGTCGATTTGTGCCCGCTCGCTGGCGCCGGCACTGGCGGCGGGCAACGCGGTGGTGATCAAGTCCCCCGAACTTTCGCCACTGGGCATGTGCGTGCTGATCCGCGCCATCGCCAAGGCCGGTTTGCCCGATGGGGCGGTCAACCTGATTTGCGGCCGTGGTCGCGAGGTCGGTTCGTATCTGGTCAGCCATCGTAGTGTCGACCAGATCGTGTTCACTGGCTCCGTGCCAACCGGCCAGTCGATTCTGCGCGACGCCGCACAGCATGCGATTCCGAGCATCATGGAGTTGGGTGGCAAGTCGGCCGCCATTGCCTTCGCCGATGCCGATCGCGAGCAATTGCTGGCGAGCGTTCAGTCAGGGATTTTCTTCAATGCCGGCCAGGTGTGTTCGGCGATGTCGCGGTTGCTGGTGCAGCGCGAGATTTATGAAGAAGTGGTCGAGGCAGTCGTTGCCATGGCCGAAGGCCTCAGCGTTGGCGTAGGCCAGGATAACGCCGACCTCACGCCGGTCGTCAGCGCCGGGCAACTGGCGGGCATCGAGGCGTTGTGCCGGCGAGCGATGGAAGACGGCGCCGTGGCGGTTACCGGTGGCGAAGCGTTTGCCGACCGAGCCGGACATTTCATGCGCCCGACGGTGTTCCGCGACGTCACTGCCGACATGTGCATCGCCCAGGAGGAAGTGTTCGGGCCAGTGCTGGCGATCATGCCTTTCGACACCGAAGAAGAAGCCATCGCGATTGCCAACGGCACCGAGTTCGGCCTGGTGGCCGGGGTGTTCACCCAGGACATCAGCCGTGCCATGCGCTGCACGCGTCAACTGAAATCCGGCCAGGTGTTCGTCAACGAATGGTACGCCGGCGGCATCGAAACGCCGTTCGGCGGCGTCGGCTTGTCGGGCTTCGGTCGCGAGAAGGGTCAGGAAGCCTTGTACAGCTACGTGCGCACCAAGAACGTAGCGATCCGGATTGCTGGGGAGTGAACGGCATGTTCAAGACTTGGCTTTGCATCGTTTGCGGTCTGATCTACGACGAGGCGCTGGGCTGGCCGGAAGATGGCATCCTTGCCGGCACGCGCTGGGAGGATGTTCCCCAGGATTGGGTCTGCCCCGAATGCCACGTCGGCAAGGCAGACTTCGAGATGCTCGATATCAGTGAACACACGCAGGCGGTCACCGCTGTCAGCGCACCGCCACCAGCGGTGGCGACGCCTGTGGTGGCTGCGGTAACGCGCCAGCCGATCGTCATCATCGGCAGCGGCTATGCCGGTTACGGCCTGGCCCAGGCGCTGCGCAAGGCAGATCCCAAGGTCGAGATCCGCGTGCTGACGCAAGAGTCCGGGCACCTGTACTCGAAACCGGCACTGTCGATCGGTTTGTCCCAGGGCAAAAGCGCCGAGGCGTTGTCCGGTGAATCGCCGCTGGCCATCGAACAGCGTTTGAACATCCGCGTGTACCCGCACTGCAAGGTGCTGGGCATCGACAGTTCGACACGACGCTTGCGCACCAGCTTCGGTGAAATGGCTTACGGCCAGTTGGTGCTTGCCAGCGGTGCGCAACCGATTCGCTTGCCGATCCAGGGCGATAGCTCAGCGCTGATCAGCGTCAATAATTTGCAGGATTACCACGGCTTTCGTGAGCGCCTGACCGGTGTGCGCCGTGTCGCGATCCTGGGGGATGGGTTGATTGGTTGCGAGTTTGCCAATGACTTGGCCCACAACGGTTTCAGCGTTGATGTCATCGGTCTGGGGCGTTGGCCGATGGAGCGTCTGTTGCCGGCCGAGGCCGGGCAGGTGCTGCAAAACGCTTTGAGTGATCTGGGGGTGAAATGGCATCTGCAAAACACCTTGGAAGCCATTGAATCCACGCCTCAAGGTTATCGCCTGCAACTCGCCAATGGCCAAACCCTCGAGGCGGATCTGGTGTTGTCGGCGGTTGGCCTGCGTCCTGACCTGAGCCTGGCAGAGAGTGCCGGTCTGGCGGTTGGACGAGGTATTCAGGTGAATGCTCAGTTGCAAACTTCTGCACCGGGCATCTACGCCTTGGGCGACTGCATCGAGATCGATGGACAACTGCTGCCGTACCTGGCACCGATCAATCAGGGCATTCAGGCGTTGAGCAAGACATTGCTCGGGCAATCCACGGCTGTCGACTACCCGTTGATGCCGGTGACGGTGAAAACGCCGGCCGCACCGCTGTGCCTGTTGGCGCCTGCCATCGCCAGCGAAGGTGAGTGGCGCTGCACGCCGACCGAAGATGGCTTGAGTGCCGGGTTCTACGACGCGGCGGGCAAGCTCAATGGCTTTGTCCTGCTCGGTCGCCAAGCGCAAACGCAACGCAGCGCATTGCTGCAGTCCTGTCAGCATTCTCAGCAGGCTGTAGCCTGAGGCCCGAACCATGAAAAACATCATCAACCTGCCATTCGATGACACGAGCTGCGGCTGGTATTCAGCATTGCCCGAGCAACCGGCGTGCAAGCGTCTGTCGGGCGAACAGCGTGCGGATTACGCGGTGATTGGCGCGGGCTTCGCCGGCCTTGCCGCCGCCCGTCGCTTGGCCGAACATCATCCCCAGGCGCGTATTCTGCTGGTGGATGCGCAACGGGTCGCCCAGGGTGCCTCGGGGCGCAACTCCGGTTTTGTCATCGACCTGCCGCACAAGTTTGCCCTGGAGCATCCGGACCCTGCGCACAAACAGCGTTTGCTGTCGCTCAACCGCGCCGCTATTTCACAGTTGCAAGGCCTGGTGCAAAACCATGGCATCGATTGCCAATGGTCCCATGCCGGCAAGTATCAGGGCGCCGTCGGTGCACGTGGCCTGGCTTATCTCGATCACTTCGAACGCCTGATGAGTGACCTCGGCGAGCCGTTCCGCAGAGCCGATTCCGCCGAATTGGCGAAGGTCCTGGGCACTGGCCATTACAGTGGCGCGATCTACACGCCTGGCTGCTATCTGATGCAACCGGCGGCGCTGGTGACGGGGCTGGCTCGCTCGTTGCCGGGCAACGTCGAGCTGCTCGAAGAGTCGCCCATCCAGCGTCTGGAACGTGACGGCCGTGGCGGCTGGATTCTGCACGGCACGGCGGGGCTGATTCGCACGCCGCAATTGCTCCTGGGCACCAGCATCTTCACCCAGGAGTTCGGTTATCTGCGCAATCGTCTGCTGCCGGTGATGACCTTCGCCAGCTGGACCCGACCGCTGACCGATGCAGAGCTGGCCATTTATGGCGGCCAGCTGGACTGGGGGCTGACCCCGGCCGATCACGCCGGCACGACGGTGCGCATGACCCAGGATCGTCGGTTGATCATCCGCAACACCTACAAGCACGTGCCCAAGTACGGTCGCAGCACCAGTGATGGCATGCGTTCGAAAGTGCGGGATGCGCACCGCAAGGCATTCCTGGCGCGCTTCCCGCAGCTGGCCGACGTGCCGTTCAGCCATACCTGGGGTGGCGTCTATGCGATCTCGCGCAACTTCACCAACTTCTTCGGTGAGCTGGAGCCGGGTGTTCATGCGTCAGCCTGCGACAACGGTGTCGGTGCCGCGTGGGGCACCATCTCCGGAACGATGCTCGCCGATCTCGCGGTGGGTGCCGACTCGGCACAGTTGAACGATATTCGGGCGGTGACCGGCATGCCGTCGCTCAACCCGCCAGAACCGTTCCTTGGCCTGGGCGTTCGCTCGCGCATTCATCTGGCGGCCTGGAACAGCCGGAGCGAGCTATGAGCCAATTGGCCAAAGGCAAAGGTCCGGTGCTGCGCATCGACCATCACGATCTGGACTTCACCTTCCGTGGTGGTCCGCCCGGCGCCGCTTATGTGGCGCGGGCCATCAGCAACGAAGTCTCGCCGAACATCGGCGTGGGCTTCGCCCGCTGGGAAGGCGCGCAGGTCGCCTGGACGGTGCTCTACGACGAAGTGATTTTCGTCATCGAGGGTTGCTTCGAATTGCGCGTCGGCGACGAGCTGTTTCAAGTCACGCCCGGGCAATTGCTGTGGATACCCGAAGGCACCGAACTGGTGTACGGCGGGCATGCCTTGTTCGGGTATGTGGTGCATCCCGGCAACTGGAAGCAACTTCACGGCTTGGCTTGAGTTGTAAATTATCCGGGGACCGGCACGGTGATAAGACTGACAAAAACTTTCGGTGCGCTGTATCTGGCCAGCTTGCTGATGCAGTTGGGATCGACCTTGCTGATGACCTATCTGGCGCTGCGCCTGAATGCCTTGGGGGCGAGCGAAACCGCAGGTGGTGCGTTGATGGCCGCCAATGCCTTGGGCATGGTGTTGGGCGGCTGGGTCGGACGCAGCTTGATCGCACAGGTCGGGCATATTCGAACCTATGCGGCGTGCGCCGGGCTGATTGCAGCGGCGGTATTGGCCCATGAGTTCAGCACGTCCCTGGCGTTCTGGCTGGTGCTGCGCGGGTTGGTCGGGCTGGCCATGATGTGCCAATTGATGGTGCTGGAAAGCTGGCTCAACGATCAGGCGCGCACCGAGCAGCGCGGCAGTGTGCTGGCGCTGTACATGGTCGCCAGTTACGTCGGGATGATGCTCGGCCAACTGGCCTTGAGTCTCGACGAGGGGCTGGGCATCCGCGCTCTGCTGGGTGTGGCGATGGTATTTGCGCTGTGCTCGGTGCCGGTGGCACTTACTCGCAGTGCACATCCCACGGCGGTGCCCGCTGCCTCGATCGACCTGCGGGTGTTCGTGCGGCGTATTCCGCAGTCTCTGATGACGATTCTGGTGTCCGGCATGATCAACGGCAGCTTCTACGGGCTGGCCGCGATCTATGCGAGCAAACAGGGACTGGAAACGGCGCAGGTCGGCCAGTTCATGGCGTTGACCATCGGCGCGGGCTTGCTGGCTCAGTTGCCGTTGGGCTGGCTCTCGGATCGATTGCCCCGTGCGAGTCTGATTCGCGCGGTGGCAGTTTTGCTGGTGCTCGTCTGCCTGCCGCTGGGCTTCAATCAAGCGCCTTCGTTCGTGACACTGCTGTGGTTCGGTTCGGCGATCGGCTTTTTGCAATTCTGCCTGTATCCGCTCGGTGTAGCGTTGGCCAACGACAACATGGAACCGCAGTTGCGCGTTTCACTGTCGGGCATGCTGTTGATCACCTTTGGCGTCGGCGCCTGTTTCGGACCGCTGATTGCAGGTGTGTTGATGGAATGCTTCGGCACTTCAAGTTTTTACTTTTTCTATGCCGGCAGTGCCGCGCTGCTCGCACTGTGCGTGGGCCAGGCGAAAGTCACGGGCAAGCACCTGCAACAGGACGCGCCGCTTCAACACCCATCGACACCCAACGGCATTGCCAGCTCTAACCTGGTGTCTTTGGCTGACCCCGTAAGTGAGTGCACGGATCGGCGCTGAATGGAGGAAGGAGGAGCGGTTTTATTGATGCGTTTTTCTCATGAGTCGGTGACTAAAAATGGTTTGAACGAAGGTCAGGTTTCAATCATCTTGGCGATGCTGCCAAAACCGAGTTAGACCGGATTAAATCTGCAGATAAACAGCGTGCTGACGTCAGATATCAGGCGATAGCTATGTTGCGGAATACTCTCTAAAACCCTTAAACAAAAACAAAAGGGGAAAACAATGCGTGCGCAATCAGGCATGTTAAAAGGCTTGAACCCGAATGTGACCGTCGCTTCGATATTGGCGGTGATTTCGTTTGTTCTATTTTGTGCATTCAAGGATGAGCAGGCTGCCAAAGCCTTCGAAATGGCTTCGATATTTATCCTGCATAACTTCAAGTGGTATTACCTCGCCTTGATCAGTGGCGTACTCGGTTTGCTGCTGTACATCTCCGTCAGCCGTTTCGGCAATCTCAAACTGGGCGCTGAACACGACCGGCCCGAGTTCAGTTTCGCGTCATGGATCGCCATGCTGTTCAGTGCGGGAATGGGCATCGGTTTGATCTTCTGGTCCGTCGCCGAACCCATGCTGCATTACGCCGACAACCCGTTTTCCAAGGGTTTGACGGACGAGTCGGCCACCCTGGCGATGCGCATCACGCTGTTCCACTGGGGCCTGCACCCATGGGCGATCTTCTCCATGATCGGTTTGAGCCTGGCGTATTTCGCCTACCGTAAAGGTTTGCCGCTGGCGCTTCGTTCGCTGCTGTATCCGCTGATTGGTGACCGCATCTACGGATGGATCGGTCATGTGGTCGATATCATGGGTGTCGTTATTACGGCCTTCGGTGTTTCGCAATCACTCGGCCTGGGCGTTGTACAGATCAATACCGGCCTGCATCAGGTATTCGGTATTCCGGTAAGTGTTGGTTTGCAGTTATCCATTATTCTGTTCGTGAGTATTGTTGCGTGCATTTCGCTACTGGCCGGTTTGTCCAAAGGCATGAAGCGAATCTCGACACTTAATATGTACTTGTCATTCATTTTGATGCTGGCAGTACTTGCCATTGGTCCAACCCGTTACATTCTCAACTTGATGTTTGAATCCACCGGCGACTATGTACAGAACATTGTTGGCCTGAGTTTCTGGATGGACACGCAGAAAGACAGCGAATGGCAAAACTGGTGGACGGCGTTCTACTGGCCGTGGTGGATGACCTGGGGGCCGTTTGTCGGTCTGTTCATTGCGCGAATTTCCAAAGGCCGGACCATTCGTGAACTGGTGATCGGCGCCCTGGTGGTGCCGACCATGGTGACCATTTTGTGGATGTCGGTGTTCGGTGGCGCAGCGCTGAAAAACGAACAACAGGATCGCCAGGCTTATCAGGCATCCGTTGCCAGCCAGGTGGTGGGTCAGGAACAACCGAAGTTCGAAGGCGGCACAGTGCTGCTCGCGACCAAGAAAGAAACCACGGCGGCGATGTTCACGCTGGTCCAGTCACTGGATGGCCCTACTGTTGGCGCCGTTCTGTCGATACTGGTGTGCGTGTTGCTGGGTGTGCACTTCGTCACCACGGCCGATGCCGGAACCCAAGTGTTGTGCACCTTGTGTGCCTTGGGCAGCACCAACCCGCCGAACTGGATCAGGTTGCTCTGGTGCATTCTGGAAGGGGCGATTGCTGCGGGCCTGCTGCTGGCGGGTGGGCTGAAAGCGATTCAGATGGCGAGTATCGCCGCCGGTTTACCGATTGCGATGTTGCTGCTGGTGATGTCGTACACGCTGATTCACAGCCTGCGTAAGGAAATGCCGAGCGTGCCGGCGTGGACGCCAGCGGTGGATCGCGTTCCAGGCCAGGCGGTTGATCAGGCCGAGCGTCGCGACGCACCGTCGAGTGTACCGTTGACTGCCGCATAAACCTGCTGGGTCGCAGCTGCCGAAAAACCGAAACCGTCTGCTCAGGCTGACGGTTTCGGTTTTTGTCTCCTGTCGAAAAGCGCGATTCATGCGCAAGGATTTTGTGGGTCTTGCCCAATCCCGGCGGGCGAAACCTGGCGTTCAGCCTTGGGCAATTGGTCGAGGCGTACCGACAACTGAGGCAGGTTGCGTTCGAGCCGACTCAGTAATTCATCCCGTCATCAATCGCGATGCCCTGCGCTCGCATGGCCTTGATCAGTTCACCACGGGTGCCAGGCAGGTTGAGCATGGTCTTGGCCCGCAAAGTCGCGACTTCTTCGGCGCTGTAGGGCTGGTAATCCTTCGGCACGCTGTTGCCGGCCATGCCGTCTTCACGCATCAGCCAGTTGAGCAAGTCGGCCAATTGCGCGTTGTTCAACGCCGATTGCGACATGCCCGGCACACGTACCAGGAATTCGCGGCCACCGGGCACTTTCAGGAAGTTGCCGACAAAGCCCTTCATCCGTGGTGTGTCGTTGGCGGCGGAACCGCTGCCGTCGCCCAGATGGCAGCCGGCGCATTGCAATTGATAATTCACGCCGACGCTGTAGTTGGCTTCGGCGATGGGCTTTTGCAGTTCTTCGTTGCCCGGTGCGTGGCGCTGGTTGGGATTGGGAATGGCCCGGGCATGGACGAGCGGGGTGGTCATGAGGCAGGCCAGGCTAAGGATGAGCAACTTACGCATGACATCTTCCCTACAGGAGAAAACCGAACCTGTAGGCGCCAGGCTTGCCGGCGAAGGCGTCCATGAGAACGCCTTCGCCGGCAAGCCTGGCTCCTACGAAAAAACACACGCAAAGAATGCCGATTGCACGGGCAATCGGCGGAAATTGCGCTTAAACGGCGACGCCGCGAATGATCGAAACGGTGCAGTGATAAATGTGCGATTTGGCGGCCAGGCACCAGTTCACGTCGTTGTTGTTGAACGGGCGGTAGGCCGGTTCTTCACTGTCGTTACGGGTGCAGGCGCACTGGGCGCAGCTTTGCTTACCGCAGCAGTCGTTGTACGAAATGATGTAGTCCTTGCCATCGGCCGGGTTGCGGCAGGTGCCGATCCAGGTCACTTGCGAGGCTTCGGTGCCCGGTGGACAGGATGTCACCGAACCACCGCAGCAGCTGCACAGGAAGCCGTCGATGGAGCAGTAACGCCAGTAGTCGCAGCTGTTCGGGTCACCAGGGTCGCCGGCTTTCGGGTCAGTGGCGGCCAGCGCCTTGCTGGTGCGATCCAGTGGCAACAGCAGGGGCAGGGCGGCACCGGCCACCATCAGCGAGCCCATGCGCGCCAGCAATTTGCGGCGTGAGGTGGTGTCGGCAACACGGCGCGTCGAGCGCTCGAACAACAGATCCAGCAGTTTCATGAAGGTCTCCCTGCCTTAATCAGTGGCTATGGCCGTGGCTGTGGTCATGCGCGTGGTCGTGGGGCTGAGCATTGAGGTACTGCTGCAGCGTCGCGTGTTTCAAGTGTTCAACCTCGAACAGGCTGTCCAGGTGCTCGCGGGAATTGACCAGGCCCTTGGCGCGCAGGGTGCCGGACTGGTCGATCAGCGCGGCGTATGGCAGCTTGCCGATCTGATAGGTCATGCCCACTTCCGGACCGACCACGTAGGTGGCGTCTTCCAGTTTGTGCTCGCGGATCAGTGCTTGCTGGGCGTCCATGTCGCCGTCGCTGACGAACACCACGTCGAGGGTGCCGGCCTTTTCCCTGGCGATGGATTTGATCGCCGGCAGCAAGGATTTGCAGATCGGGCAGGTCGGCGAGAGGAAGAACAGCAGTTGTGATTTTTCCCCGGCGTAGCCGAAGTTCACCGGGCGACCCTTACGGTCAGCGGCGGTGATTTGCGGTGCGGCTTCGTTGACGGCCACGCCTTTGTCGACCATCAGCGCGCCGGCCGGGGCGAGACGACCATGCAGCACACCGATCTGACGGACCAGGCCCATGACGACAAACGCCACGGCCACCAGCAACACCCAGAGCAGAACGTTGGAAACTATCAAGCCTTCCATTTTGATTACCTACCAATCAATTTGAGCAGAAGAGGGGAGTTCGCCAGCAGGCCATCGGCCGCGGCGTAGATGAGCAGCGCGACAGCGGCGGCGGCCACGGTCACGAAGCCATCGAACACAGTCATGTCGCGCACCACCGGCGCCACGCTGGCCAACAGCGCCAGCGCCACCAGCACGCTGTTACGCAGCAGCAGGACCGGACGCAACGGTTGCGCCTGGTCTGGCCCGGCACAACCGCAGTCGATGTCGCGGCGGCCGCGCCACAGGTTGATGCCGATAGCGGCGGCGTACAGCGCCAGCAGGCTGGCCGCACTGAACGCCGCCCAGCCCCGGCTGAACGAGACCAGCAGTGCGAAAGCGATGGCCAGTTCCAGCAGCGGAATCAACCGTGCGCTCGGGCGTACCAGCGCCGCTGGCAGCAATTGATAGTCCGCCAGCTGCTTGGCGAAGCGCGCCGGTGCCCGCAGCTTGTGGGTCGCTGCACTGGCCAGCAGCGCCGAAATGGCGAGTGCGCTGGCAATGATGAAGATCGGATCTGATTGCATGGCCGAACCTCGTTCAGTAGCTCATGACCTGAGTCGCGGTCTTCGCGACTTTTGCCATGCTGCCGGTGTGCTTGTTGGTTTTGAGATCGAAAATCTGCAAGCCACCTTCAACGTCGGTGCCCAGCAATAGCGGCTTGTCGTCACCGGTTGCCTGCATGCTCCACACCGGTGCCGGGGCTTCCAGGGTGGCGATTTTCTTCAGGGTCTTGAGGTCATAGGCCCAGATGAAAGTGCTCGGGTCTTCCCACTTCATCGGTTCGTGAGCGTCGTGCATCAGCACGTACAAGCGGTTCAGTTTCGGCGCGACGGCCATCAGCTGCCAGCCACCCGGTGCCCAGCCGGCTTTCTTTTCCTCGTCGGTGGTCAGCGACCAGCTCGGCAGGATTTTTGGCGTGTCACCGGAGAAGTCCACGGCGCGCACAGTGCCAGTCGTGGTGGTGAAGTAGTAGGTGTCACCGACGTTGACCGCACGCTCCACCAGTTTCTCGGCATTCGGATCGAAGAATGGCGTGCGGTTGCGCGCTGTTTCCTGGCCCTGGTCGTTGATCGTCACCACTTGCAGGCTGCCGTCGCCGCACAGTGAGGCAAAGCGGCGTTTGCCGACCGGGTAGTTGAGCACGCAACCAGGGATTGCGATTTCGGTCGCGACGGCCTTGGTCTGGGTGTCGACCACCGTCACCGAGGTCGACGGGGTGAAGTTGTAGACGTAGACAAAACGGTCATCGCCGCTGGTCTTCAGGCCGTAGCGCTGGGTCAGCGACTCGGCGCGCTTGTTCGGAATCAGCACTTCCCAGGCCGGCGACAGGGTCGAGCTGTCCCAAGCGGTCAACACGTCGGTGCGGGTGCCACGGGTGCCACGGGAGTACCAGATGTCGGCGCTGTAGATCAGCTTGCCGTCATGGCTCAGGGTCGAAGGCGCGGCGAATCCGGTTGGCACCATGCCCAGCACGCGTTTCTGATCCGGGTCGACCACGGTGACACGGCCGGCGACAAAGCTTTCGAACTCGACATCGACGACAAACGCGCGGTGCGGTTCAGCGGGGAACGCCAAGGTGGTCTGGCCGATGCCGGTGTCGGCGGGCAGGTCCGCACGGGCACTGTTCAAACCGAGTACAAGCAGGCTCAGGCCTAGCGCTGACTGTACGGAGATCCTGTTTGTTCGCATAAGGGGAACTTCCTGAATTGTTGGTAACGCGGATCGCGGGTGAGTGGGCAGATTCTGACAACTCAATAGTGCCTCGCCCGCCAACCCCGGGAATTGCCCTGCCTGCCAAGTGTTTGTGTATCTGTGCCAGTGTCACAGTGGCGAGGGCGCTTGCTCCCGCTGGGCTGTGAAGCAGCCGCCAAACTGGTGCAGGCGATGGAAGGTTTTACGATTGCTGCGCAATCGAACGGGAGCGAGCTCCCTCGCCA
>NZ_RCNW01000247.1:0-22483 GCF_004307605.1 Pseudomonas sp. Sample_24 | reverse complement strand
CGATGGAAGGTTTTACGATTGCTGCGCAATCGAACGGGAGCGAGCTCCCTCGCCACAGGATTTATGATCGTTCCCATGCTCTGCGTGGGAACGATCAACAAACCCCGGGAATTGCCCTGCCTGCCGAGTGTTTGTGTATCTGTGCCAGTGTCACTGTGGCGAGGGAGCTTGCTCCCGCTGGGCTGCGGAGCAGCCCCCGAAAGGGTGCAGACGATGGAAGGTTTTACGATTGCTGCGCAATCGAACGGGAGCGAGCGCCCTCGCCACAGGATTTATGATCGTTCCCAGGCGGAGCGTGGGAACGATCATGTGGCGAGGGGGAGGGTGAAGGTAAACACGGCGCCGCAGGGTTCCAGGTTCTGCGCCCAGATATCGCCACGATGACGACCGATGATGTTCTTGCACAGCGCCAGGCCGATGCCGTTGCCGCTGACCTTGGACGAGAAAAAGCCATCGAACAGCTTCTCCTGCGCCTGGGCCTGGATGCCGCGTCCACAGTCCTCGATACGCACCAGCGCCACGCCGTTGTCGCTACTGGCATGGATGCGCAACAACCGCCGTTCGATGGGTAGATCGGCCATTTCTTCAATGGCGTTGAAGGCCAGGTTGAGGATCACCTGGCCGATCAGCACTTTTTCGCAGCTCACCCGCAGCGGCTCGGGGGAGGTCACGACGTCGACCCGGACCAGACTCGGATCGGCGCGCAAACTGATGAAGTAGCGGGTTTCACGCAGCAGCTCATTGAGGTCGACCAGCTCTTCGGACTGCTCAAGCTTGACCACGTAATCGCGCACGCTCTTGATGATCACCGAGGCGTGCTCGATCTGCCGCACGGCATTCTGCAAACCCCAGGCAACGCCCTCGTCGGTGTCGCCCGTATTGCCCAGGCGAATCACTGTGCCTTCAATGAAATTGCGGGTCGCCGCCAGCGGTTGGCTCAATTCGTGGGCGATGGCCACGGCCATTTCACCCATGGCGTTGTAACGCGCCAGGTATTCGAGTTTCTGTTCGCTGACCCGCCGCGCCTCTTCGGCTTGCACCTGCTCGGTGACATCGCGGAACAGCAGCAGATGGCCGACCAGGTCGTCCTCGATCTCGATGTAGCGGCAGGTTGCGTCATGCCAGCGCCACTCGCCGTCACGCCGCTGAACTTTGTAATGCACGCTGAACGGCGCGTGTTCCGGCGTTTCGTTGGCGAGTTGTTGCAACAGTCGCTGACGTGAAGCGTCGTCGCACCAGGCCAGAAAGTTCTTGCTCATCAGTTGGCGCACTTCGCTGGCGAGCAAGTGTGCGCCGGAGTCGCTGATGAAACGGATATCGCCCTGCGGGCCGAGCACCGCCACACCTTCGGCCAAGTCCTGCATGAACGCCTTGAGTCGACTTTCAAAGCGCTTGAGGTCGCGTTTGACCTTGTCTTCTTTGGAGATATCGCGGAACTGAACCATCAATACATCGCGGCCATCCAGGTGCACCAGCGTCGCGACGGCCTCGGACAGAATCTCCACCCCTTGCTTGGAGCGATAGCACCACTCGATGGCGCGTTGACCGGTGCGCGCAGCGCCTTCGAGCCAACGCAAACCCACCGAACGTCGGTATTTCGGCGCGTCGCGGGTCATGTCCGGGGCTTTGAGGGGCGTCAGCTCCTCCAGGGTAAAGCCCAGCGCCGCCAGGGCAGCGGCGTTGGCCCAGAGGATTTCCTTGGTGTGCGCATCGTGAAGAATGATGCACAGCGGCATGGCTTCGATCAGCGCATGGAAGTCGTTCGGTTTTGGCAAATACATCGCAAGGCCCTTGGCGGCAGAGGGTTCCGACGGTGGAGCCGGAAGTATGGCGTTTTATACCCGCTCGCGCATGGGGATGCGCTCAGAGGTAAGGGGTGTCGGCCTAGGGGTTTTCTTTAGTCCGGGGGCTGCACGCACCAATAGTTGCGCCGCAGTGCGGTTTTTACACTGGACCGCAATGCAAGGGGCTCCACGCCGACCTCTGTAGGAGCAAGGCTTGCCCGCGATAGCGTTCTCAAGTGTGCCATCGCGGGCAAGCCTTGCTCCTACAGAAAGCGGTGCGGTGCAGCCCTACTAACAATAATCAAAACGGAGAATGCCCATGCTGCGTTCAGCGGTTGCGCAACAAGACGCATCAATCGGCGTTGACGAGAATGTCGTCGACAGCCAGGCCTTTGCGCGGGTGCTGGATGAAGTGCGCCAGCGTCGCGAAGAATTCGATGCGGTCTCTCATGTGCCACGGGACATGATCGAGCGTTTCAAGCAAGTGGGCATCTACCGTGCCGCCACGCCGAAATGCTTCGGCGGCGACGCCCTGGCACCGGCCCTGTTCCTGCAAATGATCGAGCGTATCTCCGAAGCCGACGGCTCCGCTGGCTGGGTGGCCAGTTTTGGCAGCGCCGGCGTGTACCTGGCGGCGTTGCCGAAGCAAACCCTGGCTGAACTCTACGCCGACAGCCCTGACCTGGTGTTCGCCGGCGGCCTGTTTCCATTGCAACCGGCCGAAGCAGTAGAGGGTGGTTACCAGGTCAATGGCACCTGGAAGTTCGCCAGCGGCTGCAAAGGCGCGGACCTGCTCGGTGTCGGCATCGGCGCGGCGGGCGGCAAGCCACGCACCGCGGTGTTTCGCCCGGAACAAGTAGAGATCGTTGAAAACTGGGACGTGGTCGGCCTCAAAGGCACCGGCAGCCATGACCTGCGTGTGAGCGACAAGCGCGTCGACGAGCGCTGGACCTTCATCCGTGGCGGTGCGGCGACCATCGACGAACCGTTGTTCCGCTACCCGTCGATTGCCTATGCCGCGCAAGTACTGGCGGTGGTCAACCTTGGCCTGGCCCGCGCTGCTCTCGATGAGATCAGCCGCATGGCGGGTGGCAGTGGTATCACCGGCGCACCGAAACTGTCAGACCGCGCATATGTGCGCATCGAGATTGCCAAGGCCGAGGCCAAGCTCAGCGCTGCACGCGGCTTCTTCTACAACGCCACCGAACAGGTATGGAACTCGATTCTCGCTGGCAACCCGGTCACGCCGGAGCAGACCAGCCTGTTGCGATTGTCCGCGATTCACGTGTCCCAGGCCGGTGCCGAAGTGGTGCAAAGCGCCTACAGCCTGGCCGGGACCACCGCCATTTACCTGCGCCACCCGTTGCAACGCTACCTGCGCGATTCGATGGTGGTGACCCAGCACGCCTTCCTCAGCGAAGGGCTGTACGACGGCGCCGGCTCGGTGTTCCTCGGCGTGCCGCCGTTCCCGGGCTACGTCTGAATTTCATTACTTTTTCAAAGGATCAAGAGCATGTCCCAAGCTACCCAGGAACCGCTGCGCGTCGTCTTCTGCATCGGCATCACCCAGAACTTTTTCGACTTGCCCACCGGCGAAGGCCTGAGCGTGTGGAAAGGCTTCAGCCAGATGATGGGCGATCTCGGTGCGATGCCCGGCATCACCGTACTCGGCGCCATGGATGACGACCGCTTGATGGTCGGCCCGTCCACCACATCGCCGTGGACCGTGTACATCATGGCCGACGTCGACTGCCATCAATCGGTAATCGACGCCTGCAACCTGTTCCGCACCACGCCAGTCGGCCAGTACAGCCTGTGGCGCTACGCCAAGATCGAAGCGCGCATCGGTCGCCCGTTGACCATTCCCGATGCAGCCAAGGTGTAAGCCATGAACGAGGCCGTGCTGCAGCGTCTGGCGACGCTCGAAGGGGAAAGCGCAGTGCGCCGCCTGATGGCGCGCTACATGGACCTGTGCGATGTGCCGCGGGCGCCGACCTCTGTCAGCGAGCTGGCCCGGTTGTTCACGGTCGATGCGATCTGGGAAGGCGTTGGCAGTGTGACCGCGCAGACCTTTGGCCAGCATCGGGGACGTGAAGCGGTGGCCGCATTTGTCGGTGGTTACCTACCGCCTTCGGATCATTTCCGGCTGAATCTGCACTACCTCACCAGCGAATCGATCGTGGTCGACGGTGAGGGGGCGCAAGGGCAATGGATCATGCAGCAGATTTCCACCTACGCCGATGGCCGCAACGAATTGTTCGGCACCCGACTGAACATCGATTTCAGTTGTGTCGATGGCGTCTGGCTGATCGCGCATTTCCGCACGCAACGGCTGTTCAACAAGGAGCTGAATGCATGAGTACTTTCATCAGCGAATTCCTCCTCGGCGGCAGCGGCAAACGCGTGGCCATCAAGGACTCCATCGACATCGCCGGCCACCCGACCCGCTCGGGCAGCCGTGCGTTTGCCGATGCACCGGCGGCTAGCAAAAACGCCGAAGTGGTTGACGCGATCCTCAGCGCCGGCTGGCAGATCGTCGGCAAGACCAACCTGCATGAACTGGCGTTTGGCGTCACCGGGATCAACGACTGGACCGGCACACCGATCAACCCGCAAGCAGCGGATCGCGTGCCGGGCGGCTCGTCCAGCGGTTCGGCATCTGCCGTCGCCGCTGGCCTGGCAGACATCGCCATCGGCACCGACACCGGTGGTTCGGTGCGGGTCCCGGCGGCGTGCTGCGGGGTGGCCGGATTGAAGCCGACTTACGGCCGGGTCAGCCGTGTCGGCGCCCATCCGCTGGAATCCAGCCTCGATTGTGTCGGGCCGTTTGCCAGAACCATGGACGACTTGATCGCAGCGATGCAGGTGATCTGCCCGGGCTTTGCCATTCAAGGCTTGCCGGGTGATGGCGCCAAGGTCGGCTTCCTTGAAGTGGCTTGCGACGCGCACCTGCAAGCGACCCTCGGTGCCGCCGCCGACCGCGCTGGCTGGCACCGCAGCAACGTACATTTAAGCGAGTTTGAAGCGGCGTTCGCCGCCGGCCTGACGGTGATCAATGTCGAGAACTGGGCGGCTTTCGGTCACCTGACCGGCAAGGGTCTGATCGGCGCCGATGTCGAAACCCGTCTGTTGGCCGCGAGCCGCACCACCCGCGAAGCACTGGCCCAGGCCGAAGCCGTGCGCACGCGTTTCACGCAACAGGTGGATGCGGCGCTGGAAGACTTTGCCGTGTTACTGCTGCCGACACTGCCGACCCTGCCGCCAACCCTCAGCGAAGCCCGCGCCGGCAGTAAAGCCGTGGCCGGCATGACCCCGCTGGTCCGCCCCTTCAATCTCAGCGGCCATCCGGCGCTGACAGTGCCGGTGGAGCTCGATGGCGGCGGGCTGAAAGTCGGCCTGCAGATTATCGGCCGTAAAGGCCAGGACGAGCTGGTCTGCGCCTTTGGTGCGCAGCTCCAAGCCTCTACCCATCAATCATAAAAAGAAGCCATGAGGAGAACCGCATGAGCACTCATGAATATCAGCTGATCGCGACGTCGAAAAGCCCCGAAGAGCTGGTCCAGCACGACCGTGTCGACGTCTCGCTGTACAACGATCCGGCGCTGTTCGAAGCCGAACTGGAAAAGATTTTCTACCGCACCTGGGTGTGGGTTGTCCACGAAAGCGAAGTGCGCAACAGCGGCGACTTCAAGACCGCCACCATCGGCCGTCGCCCGGTGATCGTGGTGCGCGACAAGAAGAACAACATCAATGTCCTGGAAAACCGTTGCCGGCACCGTGGCGCCACGGTGTGCGAGAAGCACAAGGGCAACGCCACCGGTTTCACTTGCCCCTACCACAGTTGGTCCTATGGCCTGGACGGCAAGCTGCGAGCGCTACCGTATCCGGATGGCTACGAAGGCATCCTGGAAAAATCCGAATTGCCGCTGACCAGCCTGCGCGTCGAAAGCTACGCCGGCATGGTGTTCGCCAGCTACAACGACGAGATCGAACCGCTGGAAGACTTCCTCGGCGGCGCCAAACACTGGATGGACCTGTTCATGAAGCAGGGCGCCGGTTATCCGATCAAGACCCAGGGCGAACACAAGTTCAGTTTCAAGGGCAACTGGAAGATCCAGCTGGAAAACACCACCGACGGCTATCACTTCCCGATCGTGCACAAGTCGTTCATGTCGTCGGTGGATGAAGAAACCTCGGAAATGCTTTCGTTCATGACCGACGAACAAGCCGTGACTCACTCGCTGGGCAACGGCCACAGCGTCATGGTGATGGTGCCGGAGCACGTCGATCTCGATCACGACGACGGCACCGAACAGTTGCAGGAACGCTTCGCCCACGTCACCGAAGAACTGTCGAAAACCCTGCCGGCCGAACAGGTGCGGCGCATCGTGCGCTCGCTGCACGGCGCCGGCTTCAACCTGAACCTGTTCCCCAACGTGGCGATGTCGATGTCGTTCTTCCGGGTGCTGCGCCCGGTGTCGGTCACTGAAACCGAGATCCGCCACGTGGCCCTGGGCATGGACGGCGGCCCGGAAATCGCCAACCGCGAACGCATGCGCATTCACGAACACTTCCAGGGCCCGTTCGGTTTCGGCAGCCCTGACGACGCCGAAGCCTGGGACCGCGTGCAGCGCGGTTCGTACGCGGGTGTCGACGCGCCGATCCTGGTCAACCGCGGCCTGAACCGCGAAATCACTGCCGAAAACGGCGACAAGGTCAGCCACGCCACCGACGAGGGCGGCATGCGCGGTGCCTACGACATGTGGAAAAGGATGATGAGCCAATGAGCAATCACGACACCCTGAACGGTTTTTCCGGCCCGTTGGCCCAGGCCATCGAATTCATCTGGCGCGAAGCCGAACTGCTCGACCACAAGCACTACGCCGAATGGGTGACCTTGTGGAGCGAAAGCGGCAAGTACATCGTGCCGATCGATCCGGACACCGAAGACTTTGAAGCGACCCTCAACTATGCCTACGACGATGCGCGCATGCGTGACTTGCGTATCGAACGCCTGACCGCCGGCTACTCGCCGTCGGCGGTGGACGCGGCGAAAACCATTCGCACGGTGTCGCGTTTCCGCCTGGTGGAAGCGGCCGGTGACATCGTCGAAGTGAATTCCGCGCAATTGCTGTACGCCTACAAGCGCGGCGTGCACACACCGTTCGTGGCCGACCTGAACCACCGCATTCGTTTCACCGATGGTGTGCCGAGCCTGGAGCGCAAAGTGGTGCGCCTGATCAACTCCACCGACAGCCTGAGCGCGCTCGGCTTCCTTTTGTGAGGGCACCATCATGAGTCGAGTAGCCCTCGTAACGGGTGCCTCGCGCGGACTGGGCGAGTGCATCGCCCGTCGTCTGCATGCGGCGGGTTATCGCGTCGGACTGGCTGATTTGCAAATGGACGGCGTGCAACGCTTGGCTTTGGAACTCGATAGCAGTGGTGCGACTGCCATGGCTATCGAACTGGACGTGCGCAACAAGGCAGATTTTCAGCGTGCCCGCGACACGCTCACCGAGCGCTGGGGCGGCACTGACATTCTGGTGAACAACGCCGGGGTGTCGAAAGTCGCGGCCCTGATGGACATCACGCCGCAAGAGTTCGACGAGTCGATGGCGATCAACCTGCGGGGCACCTTCGTGGCCTGCCAGGTGTTCGGCGCGCACTTCGCCGAGCGTGGCTTCGGGCGCATCGTCAACATCGCGTCCCTGGCCGGGCAGAACGGCGGCACCGCCACCGGCGCCCACTATGCGGCGGCCAAGGGCGGCGTGGCGACCCTGACCAAGGTCTTCGCCCGTGAACTGGCGCCGCAAGGCGTGACGGTCAATAGCATCTCGCCGGGTCCGCTGGACTTGCCGGTGGTCCGCGAAACCGTGGCTCCAGAGCGTCTGGAACAGATCCTCAAGATCATCCCGGCCGGCACCCTCGGTGATCCGACGTTCATCGCCGACAGCGTGTTGCTGCTGATCGCCGACAACGCCACTTCCGTGACGGGCGCATGCCTGGACGTCAATGGCGGACTGTTCATGCGCTGATTGTTGCCATGACTCGATCCATTGTGGCGTGCGAGCTTGCTCGCGCCGGGCTGCGAAGCGGCCCCAAGCATTTTGCGACTGCTGCGCAGTCGAGCGCGAGCAAGCTCGCTCGCCATAGGTCAGTTTCTGGCTACAGATCCGTGCACGACCCAAGACATAACCAAACAACGTAAATTCAGGTGATGCAATGATGAAGGTGAAGATCGAAAGGATCGTCGACGAAGCGCTGGATATCCGTTCCTTTCGCCTCGTGCGCAGTGACGGCCAGCCGCTCGACACCTATGAGCCGGGTGCCCATGTCGATTTGACCGGGCCGACCGGTGTGACCCGCCAGTATTCGCTGTGCAGTCCGCCACAGGACCGTCGTGCCTATCTGGTGGCGGTAAAAAAAGAAGCGCAATCGCGCGGTGGCTCGCTGGCCTTGCACGAGCAGGTGGAAGAGGGCATGGAGCTGGAAATGGGCGCGCCGCGCAACCTGTTCCGACTCGATGCAAGTGCCCGCGAACATGTGTTGTTCGCCGCCGGTATCGGTGTCACGCCGCTGTTGAGCATGGCTTATCGGCTGGCGGAAAGCGGTCAGCCGTATCGCTTGCATTACTTCGCGCGTTCGGCGCAGTACGCCGCGTTTACCGAACTGTTGGCCACGCAATTCGCCGATCACGTGGAATTTCACTACGGCATCGAGCCTGCGCAGCTGGATGACGCCTTGAGCGCGTGCCTGGAGCGTGCCAGCCCGGCAGCCCACGTCTACACCTGCGGCCCGGCACCGTTCATGAACAAAGTGGTGGAAGTCGCCGCGCGCAGCCGCGCCGACGATGCCATTCACCTGGAACACTTCGCTGCGGACCCGGCAGCCAACAGCGCCCCGGCCGGCACGTTCGAAGTGGAACTGGCCAGCTCCGGCGTGGTGCTGCAAGTACCGGCCGACACCAGCCTGGTCGACGTGCTGCAAGCCCACGGTTGCGACATCGACACCGAGTGCCGTGAAGGCATTTGCGGCACCTGCATCGTCGAGGTGCTGGACGGCGTGCCGGAGCACCGCGACAACTGCCTGTCGAACAAGGAAAAGGCCTCCAACAAGCAGATTTGCGCTTGTGTTTCCCGAGCGCTCTCCGCTCGTCTGGTATTGGACATCTAAGCGCTTTCTTCACTGGAAAGCGTGCGCCGGAGCCTGTTGAATGGCGCCTGGCGGCCATCGAGGGAGGCGATGGTGCAAGACGCAACAGGTTTACCGAACCGCTCGACGAAGCGGTCGGCAATAACAACAAAACACGTGAGGCTTTGCGGACATGACTACAGCATCGACGGTGCGCAACGAGGCGTTCGAAAGTTGGTTGAGCCAGGTGAACCAGGCCTGTGGGCGTTTCGATGCCCGGGCGCTGGACACCGACTTCTACGGCGAACTGGCGGAATTTCGCAGCGGTGCAATCAACCTCAGTGTGGTCGACATGGCGCACGTGCATTTGTACCGCACCAGCAAGGATGTCAGCACCAGCAGCGACGGCCACTATTACGCAGTGTTCCAGATGCGCGGCAGTTCACGGCTGGAACAGGGCGACAACCGCGCCCAACTAGGCTGTGGCGACATCGCCCTGATCGACGCCAGCCGCCCGAGTGACATGATCTACAACGATGATTGCCGACAGCTGTCACTGATTCTGCCGCGCCAGGTGTTCGAGCGTGGGTCGCATTTCAACGCGGTCAACTGCGCCACCCGCATCGCCGCCAGCAGCCCTCTGGCGTCGATGGCCAACAAACTCGTTCTGGAGACGCGGCAGCAGGAAGGCCTGGACATGCAGGAAAGCGAAGCCGTGCTCGATGCGCTGGCCAGCCTGTTGCTGCCGGGCATCAGCGTCCAGGACAGCGGCGGCGACGCCCATGAGCGGCAATTTCGCAAGATCATCGCCTTCATCGACCAGCACATCCGCGACGAAGAACTCTGCCCCGAACTGATCGCCCGTGAGGTCGGCGTTTCTGTGCGAGGCCTGTACCGGATGTTCTCCAAGCGCGGTCTGGTGGTGGCGCAATACATCAAGCACCGTCGCCTGGACTTCTGCGCGGAGAACCTGCGCCGCGCCGACGTCGAGCTGAAGCTCTCGGCGTTGTGTTATGCGTGGGGGTTCTCGGATTCGAGCTACTTCTCGTCAGCCTTCAAGTCGCGCTTTGGCGTATCGCCGGGGGCTTATCGCAAGCGGTATAGCCAGCATTGACACCGCGTTATCGTTCATCGCCAGCAGGCTGGCTCCCACAGGTTGATCTCGGTTGTACCCAGAATTTGTGTTCACTGCAGATCCCCTGTGGGAGCCAGCCTGCTGGCGATGGCGGCCTCGTGACCGCCACAAATCCCTCAATGCCGCACCGGCTCTTCAACCGGCAGATGCAGCACTTCGCGCACCAGCATGGCGATGCTGGTCACGCCCATCTTTTCCTTGATCTTGGTGCGATGCACGTCGACGGTTTTCACGCTGATGTTCAGCTCCCGGGCGATGACCTTGCTGGCCTTGCCATCGATCACCAGCATCAGCACTTCCCGTTCACGGCTGGTCAATAACGCCAGTTTGCCTTGCAGGTTCTGCCGCTGTTGCTGATCGGCCTGGGCGTGCACCGCAGTCTTGAGCGCGGCCTGGATGCGGTCGATCATCTGCTGCGGGTTGTAGGGCTTCTCGACGAAGTCCAGGGCACCGTTCTTCATCGCCGTGACCGACATCGGAATGTCGCCATGGGCCGAAACGAAGATGGTCGGCAGGGTGCTGCCGCGCTGGTTGAGGATCTCCTGCAGCTGGAAACCACTGGTCTCCGGCATGCGCACGTCCAGCACCAGGCAGGCGGGCTGCCGGGGGTCGTACTGGCTGAGGAACTCTTCGGCGCCGGCAAAACACTGGGCCTGCACGCTGACGGACTCCAGCAGCCACGCCAGCGAAGTGCGCAGGTCCTTGTCGTCGTCAACGATGTAAACAATTGGTTTGCGGGTTTCCATCGGGGCTGCCACGAAAATTCTAATTATTGTTTTCGCACGCGAACGCGCGGCACGCATCGGCTCATCTTTTTGGAGCCTGTCAGCAGGATACCCACTGTCGCCGGCCCTTGCGATAAAGAAACCACCTAGTCGACTAGCGGAAACCCAACCTCACCATGGGGATCGTCAGAATGGTTGCCTCGCGGCTACCGCCTTAGTCTTGTTCCATCACCTAAGGGCCGCAAATGGCGGTCCTCCTGAAGGAAGGGGCATCGACATGGCCGACCTGAGCCAGCAGCAAATCGACTTTCGCAACGCCATGGCGCAGCTGCCTGCTGCGGTGAACATCATCACCACCAACGGCCCCGGCGGACGCTGCGGCATCACTGCCAGTGCCGTATGTTCGGTGACCGATTCACCACCGACCGTGCTGGTTTGCGTCAACCGCAACAGCGCTACCCACGACGTGTTCCGCACCAACGGCCATCTGTGCGTCAACGTGCTGTGCGGCGAGCAGGAAGAGCTGGCCCGCCATTTCGCCGGCATGACCAAGGTGCCGATGGAAGAACGCTTTGCCTGGGACCTGTGGGACGACGGCGCCGCCGATGTGCCGGTGCTGCGCGATGCCCTGGTGCAGTTGCAAGGGCGCATCAGCGAGTGCAAGGAAGTGGGTTCGCATTCGGTGATGTTCGTCGAGCTGACGAAGGTCGGCGTGCGCGAGCCGCGCGATAGCCTGGTGTATTTCAACCGCTTGTTTCATCGCGTTGAGCATGCCAGCGCGGCGTGAACAACACCGCGTTAATGTTCATCGCGGGCAAGCCTCGCTCCTTCATTCTGCAGGAGCGAGGCTTGCCCGCGATGGCGATGTAACGGACGCCGTCAATGTCAGATCCTGAAACTTCCCACCAATTGATTGAGTCGCCCAGCCTGCTGCTCCAGTTCGGTACAGGCACGCAACGTCGCCTGCAGGTTCTCCACCCCTTGCTGATTCAATGTGTTGATCCGTGTGATATCGACATTCAGCGCTTCGACCACCGCCGTCTGTTCTTCGGTGGCGGCGGCGACGGACTGGTTGACGTTGTCGATCTCGCCGATCCGTTGGGTCACGCTGCCCAGACGCGTGCCGGCGAGGTTGGCGATGGTGACGCTTTCTTCGCTGTGTTGCTGGCTTTCGGTCATGGTGGTGACCGAGTCGCGGGCGCCCACTTGCAGTTCTTCAATCATCTGCTGGATCTCCAGTGCCGAGGCCTGGGTGCGACCGGCGAGGCTGCGCACTTCATCGGCGACCACCGCAAAGCCACGGCCCGCTTCACCAGCCCGTGCCGCTTCAATCGCGGCGTTGAGTGCCAGCAGGTTGGTCTGCTGGGAAATGCCCTTGATCACTTCAAGGATCTGCCCGATGTTCACGGTCTTGTCGTTGAGCACCTCGATGTTGGCGCACGAGGCCCTGATCTTGCCCGACAATTCATTCATCACCTCGATCGTGCGTTGCACCACCTGGCGCCCATCCTCTGCTTGTTGCCGTGCGGCGCAAGATTGATGCGAGGCATCGGAGGCGTTGTGCGCGATCTCTTGTGCAGCGGCGCCCAATTGATTGATCGCCGCGGCCACACTGCTGGTGCGGCTGGATTGGTCATCGAAATTGCTCAGCGATGAATGGGAAGCTTCCAGCACTCGCTGCGCCCCTTGATTGACGCCCAGGGCTGCGGCCGACACCTCACGCATCGACTGATGAATACGCTCCACGAAGCGGTTGAACGCCGCTGCCAACTGGCCGATTTCATCCCGCGATTGCACTTGCAGACGTCGCGTCAGGTCACCTTCGCCGAGGGAAATGTCTTCCATGACCCGTGTCAGCAATTGCAACGGCCGGGTGATGCGCTGGGCGGTGTACCAGATCAGCAGCAGGCCGAACAGTGCAGAACCGCCGCCGAGCAGCAGTTCCAGCGCAGTGCTTTGCACACCCTGGGCTGCGAGTTGCTTTTGCAGGGTAGCCACGGGAGCCAGCAATACGTCTTGCGGCACGCCCACCAAAACACCCCATGGCGCGGCGCCGGCAATGGGTGGCAACGGTTCGAGCACCTTGATCTGTTGCGCGTCGACAAACACGTTTGGCTGGCCCTGACGCAAGGCGTCCATTACCTCGGCATTGTCCATCGGATGGCCGAGGCGGCTGACATCCTGGCTGTTGGCGGAGATCACGCCGCGGGGGCTGACGATGCTGATCTGACCATGGCCGTCGAACAGTGCCTGGGCGCTGGCTTCACTGTTGTTTTGCAGCGCGGCGAGGTTGATGTCGAGGCCGACCACGGCGATCACTTTGCCGTTTTCCAGCAGCGGGAAAGCGACGCTGGTCACCAGTTTGCGACTGCCGGAGGCTTCGTCGAAGTACGGTTCCAGTACGCATGCCTGACGCGTGTCACGGGCGCAGGTGTAGAAGGCGTTGTAGGGCGCGCCGCTCGGCCCCGGCTCGGTGTTGGCCAGCAGGCCTTCGTCGCCGATCACTGCCTGCAGTTCGCCGGGTTTGCTTTGCACCCAGTACAGGGAAAAGCGTCCGGTTTCGTTGCTGCCCAAGGCTGCCTGATTGGCGAAGCCGGCGTCGGCGCCGTCCAGCGCGTCGGCTTCAAAAATGACGTAAAGCCCGAGCAGGTCGGGCTTGTCGATCAGGGCCTGATGAAGCTGAGTGCTCAGCTCCTGGCGTAGTTGTCTGGCGTTCAGTTGCCCCTGATGCTGGAGTTGCCTGAGGTACAGCAAATACCGCGACAAGCCCTGGCCAAATTCGTGGGTTTGCATGAAGGTGCGTTGCACTTGCATGGCCTGGACTTTGCCCAGCGCCTGCATGTGCTCCTTGGCCGCGTCGGCGAGCATTTCACCGCTGGCCTCGGCCACTTGCTGGCTGCTTTTGTGTGTCTGGTAGAGCGATAACCCCATCAGCAAACCCACCACCAACAACAGGCAGAGGCCAGCGAGCAGGGCGATCTTGCTCTGGATCGTGAGAAATCTTTTGTGCATGGGAAATACCTTTTTCCGTGAAGCGAACCCGATCCCCTGTAGGAGCGAGCCTGTCGAATCGTCGCACCGTCGCGATGGACGTCAACGATGACGCTGGCTGCCTGAATCCCCGCGGTGTCCGGGCCTTCATCGCGAGCAGGCTCGCTCCTACAGGGGTTAGCTGGAGTTAGAACGTCGTGGCAAAGATCAGCTGGCTGTAGAGGTTCTTGTCGTTGTTGCCCAACTGCGTACCACCCTGGTCGGCGCTCTTGTCCGGCTGGAACAGGCCTACCAGCGGCATTACCGTAAGGTGGTCGTTAAGGTGCCATTCGGCGTACAGGTCGATTTCGTGGCCATCGGTGTTACCCAGATCGCGGTCGATCGTGTCGAAGTTGAAGTACATCGCGCCCACGGTCAGGTTCTCCAGCGGCGAGACGGTGAACTTGAGTTGCTGGATGCGTGAGTTGGTGTTGAACGGACCGGCATAGTTGCCCGCCACTTCACCCTGGAACCAGGTGCCGAAGCCGCGGCTGAAACCGTAGAACAGCGTGTCGTAGCCTTCCGAGAAACGGCTGTAACGGTAGCCGGCATAGGGCGTCCAGGGTGCTTCGGAAAAGGTCCAGCCGGCTTCCAGGTACCAGGCGTCCTCGGTGGCGGTGTGCGGTTTGTCCTGCTTGGCGTATTCGCCGGACAGGAACAGATCCTTGACCCCGGCGTTGCCGGTTGCACGCAGGCTGTAGGTCTTCATGCCATCGCGTTCGAGTTGCACCGGGGAAGCGTACTGTTCGTCGATGTCGGTGGTGTCGATGTAGGTCAAGCCAACGGTGCCGGCTTCAGACACGTGCTCCAGGGTGCCGACGTACATTTCAGTCATCGCCTGGGCACGGTTGTTGGATTTCAGCCACATCAGGTCACCGCGCCAGCCTTCCTTGCCACCGATGCGCAACACCGCGGTTTCGTCGAAGGCCTTGCGCGCCGCCAGCCAATAGGCGCCGCCACGGTTGAATTCACCATCGGCCAGGCCTTTGCCGAGGTTCAGGGCGTCGCCGTTGATCAGGAAACCGTCGCCGACGACGATGTTCTGACGACCGAACGACAAGTCGATGCCGTCGGCGCCCAGCACCGCAAACAGCTCAGCCGAACGCCAGCCGAGATAGGCATCTTCGAACCTGGTGGTGCGTTCCGAGCCGTCACTGAAACCGGCAGCATCGCCGTCGCCCCAGGTGCCGGAGCTGAGCATGTTCGCCGCACCATAAGCGGTACCGACACCGGCCAGGCCCTGGTCGAAACTCAGGCCGTACTTGATGTAACCCTCGCGCCACGACGAAGAACCTTCGTCGAGACGACCTGACAGGGCGTAGTTTTCCTGACTGTGGAAAACGCCGAATACCGCTTCCAGCGTGGCGTTCAGGTGACTGTCGTCATCGGCGTAGAGTTCGTAGGCTCCGGCCTGGCCGGCGCTGATCATCAGCGCGAGCGTGGAGAGTCGAAGCAAGGGGGACTTGAGCATGGTGTGGCATCCGTTCTTGTTCTTGAGCGCAGGGTTGCGGTCTGTCCGGATACTAAGTCGCGACTTTTTTCGAGCCTTTTGCCTGTTTGCCAATTAGTTGGTCGTGCGTGCCAGATTGAGCGGTTTGGCAGAACCGCCAACACGACTGGCACGCAGGGCAAAACCTCTGTGCCGGCGACCGCCGACAATCCCTCACAACCTGCCGGAGCACCGTTGCCCCGGCGCCTTCAGTGTTGGCGCTCGTCTGTTGGCGGGCGCGTGGATTTTCAAGGGCGTTTTCTTATGTTCACCTCCCTGCGTTTGCCCCTCATCGGTTTGCTCTCATTGACCCTGGTCCAGGCCGCGCTGGCTGCCGATTGCGCACCGGTGCAGAGCCGCGGCGCCGAGGTGTTTGCCAATGAATGCGGGGTTTGCCATGCCGTGAGCAAAGGCGCGACCGGCATGATGGGGCCGAACCTGGCGGGCGTGGTGGGGCGCAAATCCGGCTCACTGGAAGGCTTCAACTATTCGCAGGCCATGCGCAACAAGAACATCGACTGGCAAGCCGAGAACATCGAGCAACTCATCACCCAACCCCAGGCTTATGTGCCTGGCACCTATATGCCCTACATGGGCATGGCCTCGGCGGATGATCGTCAAGCGGTCGTGTGCTACCTCAAAGAACAACATTAATCAGGCCGGATCTGCGCCTGAACAATTCGTCTCAACGAAAGGTGATTTATGAGCAACGTTGAAATCCTGCCGCAGGTAGCTGCATTTCTCGACCGCCGTCATGGCTGCTTCATCGACGGGCAATGGGTGTTTGCCGAAGGCGACAGCATCGCCGTGGTCAATCCGGCCACCGGGCAGACGTTGTGCGAAACCCTCGATGCGCCGCTGGAAATCGTCGAGCGTGCCGTGCAGTCGTCGCACCAGGCGTTCAAGTCCGGTGTGTGGTCGAGTCTGCGTCCGGCCGACCGTGAACGCATCCTGCTGAACTTCACCCGCCTGGTGGAGGAGCACGCCGAAGAGCTGGCGCAACTGGAAACCCTGAGCCAGGGCAAATCGATCAACATGGCCCGCGCGCTGGATCTGAACGCCACCGTGGAGTTCATGCGCTACATGTCTGGTTGGGCAACCAAGATCGAAGGCCAGACCTTCGACGTGTCGATTCCGCTGCCACCGGGTGCCAGATTCACCGCGTTCACCAAGCGTGAGCCGGTGGGCGTTGTGGTTGGCATCGTGCCGTGGAATTTCCCGCTGTTGATCGCTGCCTGGAAACTGATGCCGGCGCTGGCCACCGGTTGCACCGTCATTATCAAACCGGCGATGGAAACGCCGTTGACCGCCATGCGCCTGGCGGAATTGGCCCTCGAAGCCGGGATTCCCGCGGGCGTGTTCAACGTCGTCACCGGTGGTGGTGCCTCGGTGGGTGGCGTGCTGACCTCCCATCCGCTGGTGAGCAAAGTGTCGTTCACCGGTTCCACCGCCGTGGGCAAGAGCGTCGGTGTGGCGTGCATGGAAAACATGACGCGTTTCTCCCTGGAGCTGGGCGGTAAAAACCCGATGATCGTGCTTGCCGATGCCGACATCGAAAAAGCCGTGCAGGGCGCGATTCTCGGCGGCCTGCTGAACAACGGCCAGGTGTGTGCGGCGGCTTCGCGCTTCTACGTGCATCGCTCGATTCACGACAAGTTCGTGGAAGCGCTGGCGGCGGCAGTATCGGCCATGCCGATTGGCGACGGCATGAACTGCGACGCGGCCATCAACCCGCTGGTATCGCGCAAGCAGCAACAGAGCGTGCTCAAGCACATCGAACTGGCGCGGCAGGAAGGCGCTCGGGTAGTGACCGGTGGCGAGCTGCTGGAGGGCGACGGCTTTTTCGTGCAGCCGACTATTTTGGCCGACATCAACCACAGCATGGCCGTGGCCCGCGAAGAAGTATTCGGCCCGGTGCTGGGCGTAATGCCCTTCGACGATGAAGACGCCGTCATCGCGCTGGCCAACGACAACCGTTACGGTCTGGCCGCCAGCCTGTGGACCAATGACCTGGGCAAAGCCATGAACCTGGTGCCACGCATCGAAGCCGGTACGGTGTGGGTCAACGCCCACGTGCTGCTCGACCCGGCGATGCCATTCGGTGGGGTCAAACAGTCGGGCATGGGCCGTGAGTTCGGTCGTGCGGTGATCGAGGCCTACACCGAACTTAAATCGGTGTGCATCGCCCATTGATGCAAAAAACCGCCTGTGGCGTGACGGTAATCACGCCGCCGGCGGTTTCGCCAATTCAATCCCGGCGGCGCCCAGCCGCTTGAGAATCTCGAACAGCAACTCGCTCTTGATCGCGGTAACCATCCGCGGGCTGCTGACATAACCGGTGACGGTCAACGTAATGCCCTCAGGCTTGAGCTGGCTGAAGCGCACCACCGGCGCCGGTTTCTCCAGAATGGCTTCGTGCTGGTTGTAGGTGTCATACAGCAGGTTGCGTACCTGTTCCGGGTCAATGTCCAGCGGGAACATCAGTTCGAGGGTCGCCACCCCTTGAGCACTGCCACCCAGGGTGACGTTACGCAGGTTTTGCGAGATCAACTGCGAGTTCGGCACGATCACGATCGAGCGGTCGGCCAGCTGTATTTCGGTGGCCCGCACGTTGATGCGGCGGATGTCGCCCTCGACACCGCTGATGCTGATCAGGTCACCGACCTTCACCGGGCGCTCGGTCAGCAGGATGATGCCCGAGACGAAATTCTTGACGATCTCCTGCAAGCCGAAGCCAATGCCCACCGACAAGGCGCTGACAATCCAGGCCAGATTGGTCCATTTGACCCCCAGCGACGACAACATCAGCAAAATCACCAACGCGTAGCCGATGTTGGAGAACAAGGTACTGAGCGAGGCACACATGCCGGGGTCCATTTCGGTTTTCGGCAGGAATTCGTTGTCCAGCCAGCGCCGCAGCGAACGGATCAGGTAAATGCCGATGATCAGCGCAAGCAGGGCTTGCAAGAGGTTGGCAGGGACGATGTTCAGTTTGCGCAAGCCGTCGCCGCCGAGGATCGCCAGAATGTTGGTGGCCAATTGGCCGAGCGTCGACCCGACCCCGCCCACCACCAGCGTGATCAACGCCAGCAGCAGGAGCGTGGCGCGACCGGCACCGGACAGGATGATGGAAATCTGTTCCAGGCGCGTATCGCCAATGCCCAGTAATTGCTTGATCGCTTTTCCCGTGGAGTATCGGGGGGAAAACAGGTACTCGCAGCCGTCCTTCACCAACTGGATCAGCAAGTAGAAGCCAGCGAAAATGATAAAAAACCAGACCAGTTCGTAAGTGATGAAACGTGCCAGCGAGATGTAGCCGATCAGCAAGGCCAGTAAGGAAATCACGATTGCGATGCTGGCAAAGGCATAGATCAAACCCGCCAGAGTGCGACCGGCTTCGGGGGCGGTGCCAGCCATGACCATGGCCCGGCGCGTTTTGCTGACACGCAGCAGCAGCGAACCGATCAATAGCGAAATGACCAGCGCAACAAAGCCCCTGACAGAAATCACCACCTGCGAGCTCATGCCGGTGGCATTGGTGATCTGCGCCAGCGACACCAGCACCAGCAGCGCACCGGCCAACCGCAAGGGAAAGGGTTTGATCACCAGTGCGAGCGGGTCGGCAAAAGCCGGCAGCCGCCACGAAGGGTGTTCGGTGGACAGCAGAGCGCGGCTCAGGCCAGTGATCAGCACGCAGGTATAGATGATTTTTTCAAAGTCCTGGGAAAACCCGCTGAGTTGTGGCGTCAGGGGCAGCTCTCGGGTGACGGTAAAAAACAGCAACTGCAGGGCAATCCAGGCAGAGAGGATCGTGGCGATTACCGAGGCCAACGCCAGCGAGCTTCGTCGCAGGCGACCTTCTGGCATTCGATGAATGCACAACCAGGTCAGCCCGCGTTCGGCGACCCTACGACCGGAGATCCAGAAAACCAGGGCCAGGGCGAGCAGCAGGCAGGTCAACAGGCGCTCGCCCGGCTGCCAGGTGGCGCCAAGCGTGGCACGGATCTGCTGGATGAACGCGCTGAACTTTTGCCGATCTTCCGCTGGCGGATTGAGCAATGTCGACCAGAACCAGGGGTTGAGCACGCTGCGGGTCTGCTGGGTCACCTCGGTTTCCAGCAAGCTGCGGCGGATGGCGGCGATCTGAGTCAACAGTTCGGCGGCGCTGGCTTTTAGGGTTTCCAGGGTTTTCAGACGGGCGTCGACCTGATTTTTTTGCTCGGTGAGGGCGGCTCTCTGACTGGCGATTTCGGATTTCTCGAGCCCGGCACCGGGCAGTGGCGTCGGCCCCAACACCCCCAGTTGCGCCTGCAATTGGGCCTGTTCGGGCATTAACAGCGCCGTGAGCCGATCAATCTCGCGGATAAGGGCCTGAAGTAGATCCTGAGGAGCTTCCAGCTGACTGTAATTGCTGGCCAGGGATACCTGCTGTTTGAGGTTGCCGAGTTGGACCATCAATGCGTCCAGATCACTTTCAGAGACGCTGGCGAGCGCAGGTGTTGAAGTGGCAACAGGGGGCGCGAGCGGTTGCGCCGCCGACAGCATCCCGACGTTCGACCCGAACAATAAAGCGATGAGAATCACGAAGCTCACAGCATGGCGCATCGGCGTGCTCGACTGGTTGTGTTACTCAGCCTATGAGGTTAGGTCATGAGCCACGATATCGAGGCTTTTTTGCTCGAAGACACCTCTGGAACGCAGCGGATGGTTCAGGTGTAGGCCAGCAATCGGCCGCAGAGAATCACGCTGACCCAAAGAACGATGGAAAACAGTGCCTGCAGTTTGGCCACGCCCGGCGCAGGGTTGACGGTATTCCACGCCGTGACGGAACGGTACACGCCGACATGGAACAGCACGGCGTTGAGCCCCGCCGTGGCGATCAGGCACAGCTTGAGGATGAAAATATCATTGGAGGCGAAGTCGTGAGGGTGGGCGGAAAACATCATCAAACCAGCCGGTACGATCAACAGCAGGGCCGCCACGGACCATGGCAGCAGATGGCGGGCGAGAGCGGTCACCTGAATGTTGCGCGATACGCCGAGCACCCGCAGGTCGAACATCACCACCGAACCGACCAATATCGCGAAGCCGAGAATGTGCACCACCTCCACCAACGGGTACAGCCACAAGTCACCGCGCATGGCTGAGCCGAGCGACGAATCATTCAGCCAGTCCATCCAGCCCTGGTTGCTTTCCATCAGCGCAACTCGATGGTTTTGTCGCCGATCGTGATGCGTTCTGCGCGCAATTCATCGGGCTTGTTGCGGTTTTGATAACCGACGACCGTTGCCTGATTCCCTTCCGCCAGCATTTCTTTCGTCAGGCCGCGGTTTTCCATGCGTGAGGGCGGGGCGAGCACCACGTTCCAGGTCTTGTCTGCGGTTTTCAGGTTCACGAAGCCGTGGGGGTGTGAGTAACCGGACGCTTCAATGGTGCCGCTCAGTTGCAGGGGTTTGCTGGAGTCGTATTCGCTCCAGCCGTGATGGGCAAATGCCGCAGTGGCCACCAACAGCAAAGACGCGCCAAAGCCCTTGAGCATGATGTGCATGACAGGGTTCTCCTGTTGAAGATCGTTTTGCGAAGCTGCTTTTCAGGATAGATGGCCTGTTTCGGTGGCTGGAATACCCCGACCAATAGAATGTTTCAGGCTGTGAC
Source organism: Pseudomonas sp. Sample_24 (assembly GCF_004307605.1). Classification (NCBI taxonomy): domain Bacteria; kingdom Pseudomonadati; phylum Pseudomonadota; class Gammaproteobacteria; order Pseudomonadales; family Pseudomonadaceae; genus Pseudomonas; species Pseudomonas sp. Sample_24. Next base: position 1,534 of record NZ_RCNW01000247.1, on the reverse strand, counting down.
GCAGGGCTCGCCAGGCTCGGCAGGCCTTCGACGGAACCATGTTCTACGCTTATCCGCAGATACCACCCATAACAACAATGCTAAAGGGAGAGACACCATGTCCGCTTTGTTTCGTCGCGTCGGTCACCGCCTGGCTGTGGGCCTTGTGGCTGTAGCGCTCACAACGCCCGCACTGGCGCTGGATACCGTCAAGTTCATGGCCCCTGGTTCTGTAGGCGGCGGCTATGACCAGACGGCCCGAGTGCTGGGCAAATCCCTGATAGAAGCCAAGGCTGCCAAAGCCGTCACCTTCGAGAACAAGGGTGGCGCGGGCGGTACGCTGGGGTTGGCGCAGTTTGCCAACAGCACCAAAGGCGACCCGAATGCGTTGCTGGTGGTCGGGGCGATCATGGTCGCGGGCATCGAACAGAACAAACCGCAGATCACCTTGAAGGACGTCACGCCGATTGCCCGGCTGTTTACCGAATACAACGTGATCGCCGTGCGCAAGGAATCGCCTTACAAAACCCTGGATGACCTGATCAAGGACTTCAAGGCCAAGCCTTCCAGCGTGACCTGGGGTGGCGGCTCAAAAGGCTCCATCGACCATATCGGCATTGCCGAACTGGCCGGCAAACTGGATGTTCCGGTCAATAAAGTGAATTACATCGCCACTGGCGGCGGCGGTGAGATCGTCGCCCAGACCCTGGGCGGCCAAATCAAGGTGCTGACCGGGGGCTATGCCGAACTCGGTCAATACATCAAGAATGGCCAGATCCGCGTGCTCGCCATCGGTGCGCCCGAGCGTGTTCCGGAGATCGATGCGCCCACCCTCAAGGAAAGTGGCTACGACGTGATCATCGGTAACTGGCGCGGTGTCTACGGCGCGGCGAACCTCACGCCCGAACAGCGTAAAGAGGTGACCGACGCGGTGCTGGCCGCCAGCAAAAGCAAAATCTGGCAAGACAATATTCGCACCAATGCCTGGACCGAGAGCGTGCTGACCGGTGATGACTTCGGCAAATTCGTCGACGAAGAGCACGTTCGGTTGCGTGCGATGCTGGTCAAGGTCGGGCTGCTCTGAGATGGCCGCGCCCCGTGCAGTCGTGCCGACGCAATTGGCGATCGGCATCGGCCTGATCGTCCTCAGCGCCGTGTTGGCGGTGGGGGCCTTTCGGTTTCCGCCCGAGATGGGCTTCGTCATTCTGCCGGCGTACGTCTATCCCTACGCGGTCGCGGGGTTTCTCTGTGCGGTGGGCGTTTTGCTCAGTTATCAGGCGCTCAGCGGTGGTTTCCGCGAGCTCGACGGCAGCAATCCCGGCATAGCGGGTGGCAAGGTTGGCGCGGCCTGGGTGACCGGAGGACTCCTGGGTGTGGCGCTGCTGATCAACCTCATCGGCTTCGTGCTGGCTGCCGGGTTGCTGTTTGCCTGCGCGGCCCGGGGTTTTGGCAGTCGCCATCCGTTGCGCGACCTGGCTATCGGCATCGCCCTGACGCTACCGATTTATTGGCTGTTCAACGCCGGGCTGGGGGTTTCCCTGCCGCCGCTGGTCAA
>NZ_RCNW01000107.1:0-12578 GCF_004307605.1 Pseudomonas sp. Sample_24 | reverse complement strand
TACCGACAGAGACCTTGCGCATGCCACTCGCTTTGCTTGCCCTCGCTGTTGCCGCATTCGGCATCGGCACCACCGAATTCGTCATCATGGGCCTGCTGCCCGATGTCGCCCGCGACCTTGCCGTGAGCATTCCCCACGCCGGATTGCTGATCACCGGTTATGCCTTGGGCGTGGTGTTCGGTGCGCCAATCCTCGCAATCGGCACCGCCAACATGCCCCGCAAGGCCACGCTGCTGGGCATGACACTGATGTTCATCCTCGGCAACATGCTGTGCGCCCTGGCACCGAATTACGCCACGCTGATGGCCGCTCGGGTGGTAACGGCGCTGTGCCACGGAGCGTTCTTCGGCATCGGCTCGGTTGTAGCCGCCGGACTGGTCGCACCGAACAAGCGCGCCCAGGCGATTGCCATGATGTTCACCGGCCTGACCCTGGCCAACGTGCTGGGCGTGCCGTTAGGCACCGCACTCGGACAATATGCCGGATGGCGCTCGACGTTCTGGGCGGTGTCGGTCATCGGTGTCATTGCCGCCCTTGCCCAATGGTTGTGGCTGCCGAAAAACATCGCAATGGACAAAGCCAACCTTGCCAGTGAGTTCAAGGTGCTGGGCAAGCCCAACGTGCTGTTGGCCCTGGGCATGAGCGTCTTGGCCTCGACCAGCCTGTTCAGCGTGTTCACCTACATCGCGCCGATCCTGCAAGACATCACTGGCGTCAGCCCCCATGGCGTGACGATCATGTTGCTGCTGTTCGGTGTGGGTCTGACTGTGGGCAGCATGCTCGGCGGACGCTTGGCCGACAGTCGCTTGCTGCCTTCGCTGGTCGGCATGGCATTGGCTGTGGTGCTGGTACTGGCCGCCTTCAGCCAGACCAGCCATTCGGTCGTCCCGGCAGCGATCACGCTGGTGCTGTGGGGAATCTTTGCCTTTGCCCTGTGCCCGATCCTGCAACTGCTGATCATCGATCAAGCCCATGAAGCGCCCAACCTTGGCTCGACGCTAAACCAAAGTGCGTTCAATCTCGGCAATGCGGCGGGTGCCTGGATTGGCGGACTGGTCGTCGCCAGCGGAGCCGATCTGGCAGACCTGCCCTGGACCGGCGCACTGGTGAGCGGCTTGACCGTGCTGACCGCGCTGTTTTTCATCTACCTGCAACGACGCCATACCGCCACAGTCAACGTTCCCGGCTGATCACTTCTTGACGTCCTGCGGATCCGAGGTCTGTTTTCGATCCGCAGGCTCCTTGGGCGCTCCGCTTTCACTGCGAATTTGCGCATGGCTGATCAAGGCGAAGATAAAACTGCCACCGACGATGTTCCCCGCCAGTGTCGGTCCGGCAAACACCAGCCAGAAATCACTCCACGGCAATTCGCCGGCAAATACCAGGTAAGAAACCTCCAGCGAACCCACCACGATGTGAGTGAAATCTCCCAAGGCCATGAGATAGGTGATGAGGATGATGATCCACATCTTGGCGCTCTCCATGGACGGAATCATCCAGACCATGGTGGCGATCATCCATCCGGAAACAATGCCTTTGGCGAACATCTTGCTGGGGTCGTTTTCCATGATCTTGCGGCCGATGTCGAGGAAGGCCACATCGGTTTTGCTGTCGAAGATCGGCAGTTCCAGCATGACGTACGCCACCAGCAAGGTGCCGCAGAGATTGCCCACCAGCACCACCCCCCATAACCGCAGCAATCGACCGAAGTTGCCCAGCGTGGGCTTGCTCATGATCGGTAGCACGGCGGTCAGGGTGTTTTCGGTGAACAGTTGCTGACGGGCGAGAATGACCGCCAGGAACCCGGCACAGTAGCCGAAACTGGCGATCACCTTGAACCCTTCGCCATCTGGCAGGCGTGAATTGAGCAAGCCCATGGCCATGAGCGACAGGCCCATGGTCAGGCCTGCGGCCAGCGCCGACCACCATAGCGCGGCCACGCTGCGCTCGAGTTCCTGATCGCCCTGGGTGCGGATGATTTCGTGAAGAACCGCCGCACGTGGCGGCTGGTTTTTTTCGACCTCGTGCTGCTCTTTTGGCGAGAGGTCGGGGGTCTTGCCGTCTTTTTTAGTGTCCATGGGGCTCCTGAACCGCAGGGGTGCGATGTTGTTACGACCCGCGTGGTTCAGGTTCCGTTCTGCTGGCCCGCCGTTATTCGACGCTGGCGTCATCCTTGAACTGATCCTTGACGTACTTGATCTCGGTCCGGCCATGGGGCGCGGGCAAGCCGTCCTCACCCAGGTTGACGAAGACCATCTTCTCGACCGTCAGAATGCTTTTGCGGGTGATCTTGTTGCGCACTTCGCAGGTCAGGGTGATCGAGGTGCGGCCGAATTCGGTCGCCGTGATGCCCAGCTCGATAATGTCGCCCTGGCGCGAGGCACTGACGAAGTTGATTTCTGAAATATATTTGGTGACCACGCGCTGGTTGCCCAACTGGACGATGGCGTAAATGGCCGCCTCTTCGTCGATCCAGCGCAGAAGACTGCCCCCGAACAACGTGCCGTTGGGGTTGAGGTCTTCGGGTTTAACCCATTTGCGTGTGTGGAAATTCATATTCACTCCCGAGCGTCTTGCCGAATGATGCCCATCATCATGGCAGAGCCCGACCTGGAGCTCTATCAGGCATCGCCTATGGCTTCGATTACCGTTCGGACATTGACCAACAGAAACGCTTTGGAAGATCAGCATAGCCCGCTATAATCGCCCCCGTTTCAAAACGGTAATCTTCACTTGCTACCGTTTTCCCGCCACCTGTCCGAGGGGCGCTGCAGCAGGTTCGACCTGTCAGGCTCGGATGGGGCGTTGACCGGCCTGCGCCGGACACTAAACGCACAACGGCGCCCATTCGCATACATTACGAATGGAGGCTCTTCATGAGCGCTGTTATCACGCCTGCAGATTTTAACGATTACAAAGTCGCCGACATGTCCCTGGCTGCCTGGGGCCGTCGTGAAACCATCATCGCCGAATCGGAAATGCCGGCACTGATGGGTCTGCGCAACAAGTATTCTGCCGAGCAACCGCTCAAGGGCGCGAAGATCCTCGGCTGCATCCACATGACCATCCAGACTGCCGTGCTGATCGAAACCCTGGTTGCCCTGGGTGCCGAAGTACGCTGGTCGTCCTGCAACATTTTCTCCACCCAGGACCAGGCTGCCGCCGCCATCGCCGCTGCCGGCATCCCGGTCTTCGCCTGGAAGGGTGAAACTGAAGAAGAGTACGAGTGGTGCCTGGAGCAAACCATCCTCAAAGATGGCGCGCCATGGGATGCCAACATGATCCTCGACGACGGCGGCGACCTGACCGAACTGCTGCACAAGAAATACCCGCAGGTGCTGGATCGCGTCCACGGCGTGACCGAAGAAACCACCACCGGCGTGCACCGTCTGCTGGACATGCTGGCCAAGGGCGAGCTGAAGATCCCGGCCATCAACGTCAACGACTCGGTCACCAAGAGCAAGAACGACAACAAGTACGGCTGCCGTCACAGCCTGAACGATGCGATCAAGCGTGGCACCGACCACCTGCTGTCCGGCAAGCAAGCGCTGGTCATCGGCTACGGTGACGTGGGCAAAGGCTCCGCTCAGTCCCTGCGCCAGGAAGGCATGATCGTCAAGGTCTCCGAAGTCGACCCGATCTGCGCCATGCAAGCCTGCATGGACGGTTTCGAGGTGGTATCGCCGTTCATCGACGGTATCAACAACGGCACCGAAGCCAGCATCGACAAAGCGCTGTTGGGCAAGATCGACCTGATCGTGACCACCACCGGCAACGTCAATGTTTGCGATTCGAACATGCTCAAAGCCCTGAAGAAGCGCGCTGTCGTCTGCAACATCGGCCACTTCGACAATGAAATCGACACCGCTTTCATGCGCAAGAACTGGGCATGGGAAGAAGTGAAGCCACAGGTTCACAAAATTCACCGTACCGGCGCCGGCGATTTCGACCCGCAGAACGATGACTACCTGATCCTGCTGGCTGAAGGCCGTCTGGTTAACCTGGGCAACGCTACCGGTCACCCAAGCCGCATCATGGACGGTTCGTTCGCCAACCAGGTTCTGGCGCAGATCTTCCTGTTCGGCCAGAAGTACGCCGACCTGTCGCCAGCCCAGAAAGCCGAGCGCCTGACCGTTGAAGTACTGCCGAAGAAACTCGACGAAGAAGTGGCCCTGGAAATGGTCCGTGGCTTCGGCGGCGTCGTGACTCAACTGACCAAGACCCAGGCCGACTACATCGGCGTGACCGTTGAAGGTCCGTTCAAGCCGCACGCTTACCGCTACTGATTGGTTCCTGCTGTCCGCTTCCTCAAGGGGAGCGGACTCATGCAGGAAACACGCGCGCTCTGTAGGAGCGAAGCTTGCTCGCGAACGCTTCACCCCGGGGTTTCTGAAACGCCGCGGCGCCTGCTTCGCGAGCAAGCTTCGCTCCTACAGAGAACGTAGCGTCCTGCAAGGCTTATACGCTTCCAAGGATATGACCATGTCCCAAGACCGTCGCTACAGCTTCGAATTCTTCCCGACGAAGACCGATGCTGGGCATGAAAAGCTGCTCGCCACTGCTCGCCAGCTGGCCACTTACAATCCCGACTTTTTCTCCTGCACCTACGGCGCCGGTGGTTCGACCCGTGATCGCACGCTGAACACCGTTTTGCAGCTGGAAAGCGAAGTCAAGGTACCTGCCGCTCCGCACCTGTCTTGCGTCGGCGACAGCAAGGCCGACCTGCGCGGCCTGCTGAGCCAGTACAAGGCGGCCGGCATCAAGCGTATCGTTGCCCTGCGCGGTGACCTGCCTTCCGGCATGGGTATGGCCAGCGGCGAAATGCGTCACGCCAACGACCTGGTTGATTTCATTCGTGAAGAGACCGGCGACCATTTCCACATCGAAGTCGCGGCTTACCCGGAAATGCATCCGCAAGCGCGCAATTTCGAGGACGATATCGCTAACTTCGTGCGCAAGGCCAACGCTGGCGCCAACAGTGCGATCACCCAATACTTCTTCAACGCCGACAGCTACTTCTATTTTGTCGAGCGTGTGCGGGCGTTGGGCGTGAACATCCCGATCGTCCCGGGAATCATGCCGATCACCAACTACAGCAAACTGGCGCGTTTCTCCGATGCCTGCGGGGCGGAAATCCCGCGCTGGATCCGCAAGCAACTGGAAGCCTACGGTGACGACACGCCAAGCATTCAGCGCTTCGGCGAGCAGGTCATTACCGAAATGTGTGAGCGCCTGTTACAAGGTGGCGCACCGGGCCTGCATTTCTATACCCTGAACCAGGCAGAAGCCAGCCTGGCTGTGTGGAACAACCTGAAGCTGCCTCGCTGACAGGTCCCATGCGCGTACACAGGCCCTCTACGGAGGGCCTTCTACTTTCAAAAGAACCACGGAAACCTGCAGTTCAATGATGACCGCGCCCTCGACTTCACGCCCACAACTCGTCTATCTGGTTTTCGGTTCCGAGACTTACCACCAGGAAGCCGTGTTCAGTATCTCCAGTGCCCTGAGCTGGTTGCGTGAAACACCGGAAGTGGCGCTCGACATCCAGGTCTTCAGTGACAACCCGCAACCTTACGAACACCTGCCGGTGCGCGTTCGTCACCTCGACGCAGAGACACGCAAACGCTGGAGCGAGCCACACGGCTATCACTTCCGCGTCAAGCATGTGGTGTTGCGTACGGTGCTCGAAGAGGCCGAAACTGCGCTGCTGATCGACACCGACACGTTCTTCCACTGCTCGCCGCTCAAGTTGTTCGAGCGCGTGCAACCCGGCACCCTGCTATGTAACGACTACTACACGCACTACGGCAACAACAAGGAAAACGTCCTCTACAGCGCTCTGTCATCCAGACTCATGGAGAAAGGCCTGGCCGACGACCAGATGATGCTGCTCAACTCCGGCGTCATTGGCTTGCACCGCCAGGATGCTCAGGTGCTGGATCGCTCGATCGCGCTGATCGACGAACTGTTTCCATTCGCACAAGGCGCATACACCCTCGAGGAATTCTGCCTTTCAGTGGCGGCCTATCGGACACTGGACATCAAAAAGTGTCCCGACCTGATTCATCACTACTGGAGCCGCAAGCAATTGTTCAGGGCCAAGGTTCAGGCCTGGGTTGCCAAACATGCCGCACAGCCAACCAGTCAGGCCGCTCTCGACGATACCCGCCGCGTATCGGCTCAGCTTCCAAGACCTCCACGATCGCAGCGGATGATTTACAAAGTCATCACACTGGCACTGCCCGCACATTTGCGGCAGTTCATTCGTGAAATCCTCTATGGCTGCTATGAACACCCTAATGAATTCGACAAGGCCTGCGGGCCGGTCTGGTGGGAGAAGGCGCTGCAAAACCAACAGGAACGCCTCGGCACTCCGGTTTGTCGACATTTGCTCGAAGATTGGTTCACCAATCGCCTGGTCAAGCTGATTCTTGGGCAGCGGCGCGCTGCAATCCACGAGCATCTGCTCAATTCGCCGAGTAAATAGTGACGTTGCGCCCAATCTATCCAACACGGCGTTAAACATGCACGCCAGAGCTTCTCATTAGGCGGCAGGCGTACTAACCTCAGACCATGCCCGCCATTGCCCAGTTGCTCACCGTTGTGCTTTTCACTTGCCTGAGCTTCGCCGCCCGGGGCGAGAAACTGCGCATTGTCACCGAACCATGGGCGCCTTACGTCTACGAAGAAAATGGCGAGGCCCTTGGGCTGGACTACGAAACCACCGCCATTGTCTTCAAGCGTCTGGGCATCGAAGTGGAATGGCAATTCCTGCCATGGAAGCGCTGCCTGTCGATGCTCGAGACGGGCCAGGCAGATGGTGCGCTGGATATTTTCCACAGCGATGAACGCGATGCTACCTTGCTCTATCCCAGCGAACCGCTGTCGCAAGTGCAGTTCGTGATGTTCTACGCCAACGAGCGACCTCACCCCTTCCGCACCCTCGATGAGCTGCGCGGCCTGACCATCGGCACCTCACCAGGTTACCTGTACAGCCCGGATTTCCGCGAGTCGACGCTGTTCACTCGCGAACCGGCCCCCAGTCATGAAGCGAATTTCGGCAAGTTGGTTCGCGGGCGGATCGACCTGTTGATCACCGACCGCCGCGTCGGCCAGCATCTGCTCGACGAACTGAACATCCGCGACAAGATCACCGAAAATCCGACCATTATCAGCCAGCAAAGCCAGTTTCTGGCGGTGCGTCGCAATGCCGGCATGGACCTTTTGGTGCAGCGTTTTGGCGCCGAGCTCAAGCGCTTCAAGCGTGAGCCCGCCTACGCGGAATTGAGCGCCCGGTATGGCGCGGCACCGCCCAGCGCCTTGAATTCCGCACGGGCCACGGCCACCACCGCAAAAACCGTTGAGCAGCAGGAAAGCGGCGCGCAGTGATTGCTCTGTTATACTCCGGCGTTCCCGCCAGGCTCACGCCCGGACGCTCGGAATCGTAAAGGTATCTCGACCCCGCTACGGCGCAGCTTTTCAGCCCGCGCGAGCGCTCCAGACGAACCTTCGTGACCGAAGCAGGACCGGACGGGATTGCGTTCCTCTAAACGCTATTCGCGCCAGGCAAGACTCCCATTGGGCCAAGCCCTAACTTAGAACAGGATTACTCATGTCCTTTGCTTCCCTCGGTCTCTCCGAGGCTTTAGTCCGCGCCATCGAGGCAGCGGGCTATACCGAGCCTACTCCGGTGCAACAGCGGGCCATTCCCGCCGTGTTGCAAGGTCGCGACCTTATGGTTGCGGCACAGACAGGTACCGGTAAAACCGGCGGTTTCGCCCTTCCGATCCTGGAGCGGTTGTTCCCCAACGGTCACCCGGACAAATCCCAGCGTCACGGCCCGCGCCAACCGCGCGTACTGGTCCTGACCCCGACCCGCGAACTCGCGGCGCAAGTGCATGAAAGTTTCAAGGTCTATGCCCGTGACCTGAAATTCGTCAGCGCCTGCATCTTCGGCGGCGTCGGCATGAACCCACAGGTTCAGGCCATGTCCCGCGGCGTCGACGTACTGGTCGCCTGCCCTGGCCGTTTGCTCGACCTGGCCGGCCAAGGCAGCGTCGACCTGTCCCACGTGGAAATCCTCGTGCTGGACGAAGCCGACCGCATGCTCGACATGGGCTTTGTCCATGACGTGAAGAAAGTCCTCGCCCGTCTGCCAGCCAAACGCCAGAACCTGTTGTTCTCGGCGACGTTCTCCAAGGACATCACCGACCTCGCCGGCAAGCTGCTGCACAACCCGGAACGCATCGAAGTCACGCCGCCGAACACCACGGTCGAGCGTATCGAGCAGCGCGTATTCCGTCTGCCGGCCAGCCACAAGCGTTCGTTGCTGGCGCACCTGATCACCGCCGGAGCCTGGGAACAGGTACTGGTCTTCACCCGCACCAAGCACGGCGCCAACCGTCTGGCCGAGTACCTGGACAAACACGGCCTGAGCGCCGTCGCGATCCACGGTAACAAGAGCCAGAACGCCCGCACCAAAGCCTTGGCCGACTTCAAGGCCGGCACCGTGCGCATCCTGGTTGCCACCGACATCGCCGCTCGCGGCCTGGACATCGACCAGTTGCCACACGTGGTCAACTTCGAACTGCCGAACGTCGACGAAGATTACGTGCACCGTATCGGCCGTACCGGCCGTGCCGGTCGTTCGGGCGAGGCGATCTCGCTGGTCGCTCCGGACGAAGAAAAGCTGCTGAAAAGCATCGAACGCATGACCAAGCAGAAAATCGCCGACGGCGACCTGATGGGCTTCGACGCCAGCGCCGTGGAAGCCGAGAAGCCTGAAGCACGCGAGCGTCCGGACATGCGCAACCCGCGCAATCCGCGTGGCCCGCGTGGCGACGGTCCGAACGGCGGTGGTGGCGGTGGCGGTCGTAAAGACAAGGGCAAGGACAAGGGCAAGGAAAAACCGGCGTCAGGTGAACGTGGCGAGCGTCCAGCGCGCCAGCAAAAGCCACGCGAAGGCACCCCGGCTCGCGAGCAGCGTCAGCCAAGCCAGCCGCCACGCCCGGCAGCCGACCGTGCTCCGGATGAGTTTCTGGACGACGATATCGATAACTTCGGTAACCGCGTCGACTACGTGCCTCAGCAAAAACCAGCTCAGGGTCGTGGACGTCGTCCGGGGGCTCCGGCACAAGGCACGGCTGCTGGCTCGGGCGCACCCCGTGGCGGCAAGCCACAAGGTCGCCAGAACGGTCCACGCAACAGCGATGGCGCCAGCACCGGCACACCACCAGCCAAGCGCAATGGTCCACGCAACGGTGCGCCGCGTGACGGCCAGGCCCGTCGCGAAGACTCGCGCAACCGCCGGCCGGCCCGTGACGACCAGCCGCGTTCGGAACCTGCCGTACAGAACCCGCGCGGTCCTGCGCCGAAGATCATGCACAAGGAGTCGAAGGCTGACCGCTTCCCGACACCTGAGCAGCTGGATCAACTGCCAAGCCGTCCTCGCGGTGAAAAGCCGGCGCTGTTGACCCGTAACAGATAAGCAACAAGCTCACCCGGGTTAATGATTGTGGCCGAGGACACTGCGAGAGCAAGCGTTGCTCAAGCAATGTCCAGCTAAAAAAAGAGCCCCGACTTACCAGAGTCGGGGCTCTTTTTTTGCTTACGATTTGTTCCGAATCCCTTCAAAGGTGATGTACAGATCTACGAGGCTCGAACCCGGCGCGAGCTTGCCTGTCTGGCCAAAATCTTCACGCTTGATGGTCGTGCGACCCTCGAAGCCTGCCCGGTACCCACCCCATGGATCAGCGCCCTCGCCTAAAAACACACCTTTGACCACGACCGGCCTGGTGACGCCGCTCAGGGTCAGATCGCCTGTCACGTCAGCCGTTGTCTTGCCCTCGGCGTTCTTTCCGGTTGCCTTGATAGCGGTCGACACAAACTTCGCTGCCGGATACTGACGGGCATTGAGGTATTCCTTGTCGAGCAAATGCTTGTCACGCTCGGCATGATTGCTGAACAGACTGGCCGTACGCACATTCACTTCAAGCTTGCTGTCTTCAATGTTTTGCGCGTCGAAACTGAATGTGCCGTCCAGGTCCCTGAAAGTGCCAGTGATGAAGCTGTACCCCAGATGACTGACCTTGAAATCAATAAAGGCATGCTGCCCTTCCTTGTCGATCACATAGTCAGCGGCCGTCGCTTGCCCCATAAAAGACATGAGGGCACCGACCGCCAACCCACAAATCGATTTTCTCAGCATAGTTGCTTCCTTACCCGACAAAACGAGAGCGAATGCTCCTCGACATGGAGGTAAAGACTGAGAACCACGTATTAAGCAGGAATTAATGCGGTCTGTAGGACGCAGCGTAGGAATAATGCCTATTCCGAGTACGACAGCACGCAAAAGCACACCCCGTCGAGACGGCTCTCACCCTTTTCACGGACAAAAAAAACGCCCCGCCGACCAATGATCTGCGAGGCGTTTTTTTGTCAGGCGAAAAGATTACTTCGCTTTGACGCCTTCAAAGCTCACGTACATATCAACTGCATCGGAGCCTGCCCCCAGGTCTTTCTGCTTGCCGAAATCGGAACGCTTGATGCTGAAAGTACCCTCGAAGCCAGCACGGTAGCCGCCCCATGGATCCTTGCCTTCACCCAGGAAAGTGGCCTTGACCACGATTGGCTTGGTTACGCCGAGGATGGTCAGGTCGCCCGCCACGTCAGCAGTATCCTTGCCTGCGGCGTTTTTGCCGGTCGGTTTGACGCTGGTCGAAACAAACGTGGCTTTGCTGCCGTTCAGGAAATCTTTGCTGGCGATGTGCTTGTCACGCTCAGCGTGGTTGGTGAACACGCTGGCGGTGTTGACGTTGAACTCGATCTTGCTGGCTTCAGGCTTGGCAGCGTCGAAGCTGAACTTGCCGTCGATGTCCTTGAAAGTACCGGTGATGAAGCTGTAGCCCAGGTGGCTGATCTTGAAGTCGACGAAGGCGTGCTGGCCTTCTTTGTCGACCACGTAGTCAGCGGCCATTACGTTACCGGCGGACAACAGGGCCGAACCAATTGCCAGAGCGGCCAGAGTCTTTTTCAACATGCTTTGTTTTCCTTTGGAGTCGAGGTTGAACTTCAGGCTTTGCGACCCAGCATTCGCTTGAGGGTCACATCACGGTCGATAAAGTGGTGCTTCAATGCTGCCAACGCATGGAGGCCGGAAAAAATTACCAGCACCCACGCCAGGTAGAGATGAATCACGCCAGCGGTATCTGCCTGGTCCGGCAGTCCGGATACCAATGCAGGCACTTCAAACAAGCCAAACACCGGGATACCGACACCGTCTGCGGTGGAAATCAGGTAACCGGCAATCATCACAGCGAACAGACTGAGATACAGAAAGCCATGGCCGAACTTGGCGCCGAGACGCGTCATGCGGCTGTAGCTGGACAAGGTTGGCGGTGGCGGACTGATGAAACGCCACAGCACCCGCAACACCATCACACCCAGCAACACCAGGCCGATGCTTTTGTGCAGGTCCGGCGCGTCTTTGCGCCAGGTGCTGTAGTAGTCGAGCCCGACCATCCACAGCCCGAGCGCGAACAGCGCGAAGACCGCCAGCGCCACGCCCCAGTGCATAAAGATGCTGACCCAGCCATAGCGGGAAGAAGAGTTACGTAGCTGCATTGCCTAGATCCTGTAAGTGCTGGCCCAAGACTATCGATTTATCTATCGAATTAAAGCCGAAAATTTCGCTATGAAATATCGAGAAATGCGATCAAGAGCCTGGAGCAGCCAAATTAAGAAAAGATTAAAGTCCAAATTGTTAAAACAAGTGAATACAAACCAGAGAACACCTGTATCAAAAGGTTTATTCAATGGCTAGCTGCGATTTTCTCCGGGCAAAAAAAAGCGCGACCCTCTGGGCCGCGCTTTTTTTCACCTGAAGATTACTGAGTCTTGGCCTCAGTGGTCGCCACAGGTTTGGCCGCTGGCTTCTTCGCCGGTTCGGCCTTTTTCACCGGGGCCTTGGCCGGGGCTTTTTTCGCTTCGGTCTTGGCTGCTGGCTTGGCTGGAGTTTTTGCCGGTGCCTTCTTCGCAGGTTCAGCTTTCACCGGCGCCGCAGGCTTGGGTGCTTCGACCGGCGCCGGAGCAGCGACCGGTGCTGGAGCAGGTGCCGGCGCTGGAGCTACCGCGGGCTCTGGTGCCTTGACCGGTTCCGGTTTTTTCTCGTCATCCGAGCCGCCGAACAGGTTCGTGAAGAAGTTGCCCTTCTTCGCGGCTACCGCGCCGGCACCTGCCGCCGCCGCAACGGCCGGAACAACTTTCGCCGGTTCGAAGGACTTGCCTGCCGCCAGATCTTCGACCTGGCTGGCCGCACGTTGACCGGTGCGCAATGCGCCTTCCAGCGTGCCCGGATACAAGGTGTCAGTGTGTTCGCCAGCGAAGGCTACGCGCTGAATCGGACGCTCCCACAAGCGCCAGAACTTGCTGATCTGGCCCGGGCCGAAGGCCAGGTAGGCGCCACCCATTGAAGGGTCGGTGCTGTAGCGACGGATTTCATAACCGGTGAACGAGCCACGCGCCTGTGGATAAAACGCGTGCAGGCGAATCAGTACCTGATCGACCATCTGCTTGTCGCC
>NZ_RCNW01000223.1:0-12591 GCF_004307605.1 Pseudomonas sp. Sample_24 | reverse complement strand
TCGTTGGCGACGATCATGCATTCGACGCCCTCCACACGGCCGATCCCGGCAATCACGCCAGCGGCGGGAACGTCTTCGCCATACACCTCGTAAGCCGCCAGTTGGCTGATTTCAAGAAACGGCGAACCCGGATCGAGCAGGCGATTGATGCGCTCGCGAGGCAGCAGTTTGCCCCGCGAGGTGTGGCGTTCTTGCGCTTTCGGACCGCCACCTTGCGCGACTTGGGCGAGCAGGGTGTGCAGTGCGTCGACCTGTTTGAGCATCGCTGCGCTGTTGGTCGCGAACTCCGCTGAACGGGGGTTGAGCTGGGTATGCAGGATAGCCATGGACAGCTCCGTTTAGCGGGTTTCGTTGAACAGTTCGCGACCGATCAGCATGCGACGGATCTCACTGGTGCCCGCGCCGATTTCGTACAGCTTGGCGTCACGCAATAGACGACCGGCGGGGAATTCGTTGATGTAACCGTTGCCGCCGAGAATCTGGATCGCGTCGAGGGCCATTTGCGTAGCACGCTCGGCGCTGTAGAGGATCACGCCGGCGGCGTCCTTGCGCGTGGTTTCGCCGCGCTCGCAAGCTTGTGCTACCGCATAAAGGTAGGCGCGGCTGGCGTTGAGCTGGGTGTACATGTCGGCAACCTTGCCCTGGATCAGCTGGAACTCGCCGATGCTTTGACCGAACTGCTTGCGGTCATGGATGTACGGCACGATCAGGTCCATACACGCCTGCATGATCCCGGTCGGGCCACCCGAGAGCACCACGCGCTCGTAGTCGAGGCCGCTCATCAGCACCTTCACGCCGCCATTGAGTACGCCGAGGATGTTTTCTTGCGGCACTTCGACGTCATCGAAGAACAGCTCGCAAGTGTTCGAACCACGCATGCCGAGCTTGTCGAACTTGTTGCTGCGGCTGAAGCCTTTCCAGTCGCGCTCGACGATGAACGCGGTGATGCCGTGAGGGCCTTTTTCCAGGTCGGTCTTGGCGTAGATCACGTAGGTGTTGGCGTCCGGGCCGTTGGTGATCCAGGTCTTGCTGCCGTTGAGCACGTACTTGTCACCGCGTTTGTCGGCACGCAGTTTCATCGAGACCACATCGGAACCGGCGTTCGGCTCGCTCATGGCCAGGGCGCCGATATGCTCGCCACTGATCAGCTTCGGCAGGTATTTGGATTTCTGTTCGTGGTTACCGTTGCGGTTGATCTGGTTGACGCACAGGTTGGAGTGGGCGCCATAAGACAGGGCCACCGAAGCCGAGCCACGGCTGATTTCTTCCATGGCGACCACATGGGCCAGGTAACCCAGTCCCGCACCGCCGTACTCTTCCGGGACGGTAATGCCCAGCAGGCCCATGTCGCCGAATTTGCGCCACAGGTCCGCGGGGAACAGGTTGTCGATGTCGATCTGAGCGGCGCGCGGGGCGATCTCCTTGGCGACGAAGGACTGAACCTGATCGCGCAGCATGTCGATGGTTTCACCGAGGGCGAAGTTCAGGGATGGGTAGCTCATGGGTCACCTTTTGGCTTTTTTGTCGGTTGATGAGACTGTCATTTGGTTCTCACCTTTACGTTAACGTAAGCCTGTGACGAAAGGCTGTCAATCACCCTTTACGTTAACGTCAACTTGAGCGAGAGTAGAGGCAGTTCTGAAAAGACCGGCGTCGCTTTTCCGTGGCGAGGGAGCTTGCTCCCGCTCGGGCGCCAAGCGGTCGCAAATCGGCAGGCAAGGTGTGCCAGATAGCACCGGGTTGCAGATTTCACGACTGCTGCGCAGCCGAACGGGAGCAAGCTCCTTCGCCGCATGAGCCTCGCTCCTACAATAAAGACAATAGGGGTCGTCATGGATCAACCCAATGTAAGCCCGCAACGCAGTTACACTCGTGGTTCCCAGGACAAAGCCTTGCTGGCGATGACCATCGGCCAGGCGTTCGATGATACGGTCGCGCAGTACCCGGCCGGGGAGGCGCTGGTCGTGCGCCATCAACAGTTGCGCTACACCTGGCGACAACTGGCGGACGCCGCGGACCTGCACGCCAGGGCATTGCTGGCATTGGGGCTGAAGGCCGGTGACCGCCTCGGCATCTGGGCGCCGAACTGCGCACAATGGTGCATCACGCAGATCGCCACGGCGAAAATCGGCGTGATCCTGGTCAACATCAATCCTGCCTATCGCAGTTCCGAACTCGAATACGTATTAAAGCAATCAGGCTGCCAATGGCTGGTGTGTGCCGGCGCGTTCAAGACCTCCGACTACCACGCGATGTTGCAAGGTCTGGTGCCGGAACTGGCTGAACAATCCATCGGTAAGCTCAGCTGTGAAAAACTGCCGGAGCTGCGCGGCGTGATCAGTCTGGATGCTCAGCCGCCCAGCGGTTTCCTGCCGTGGTCGCAACTGGCTGATCTGGCGGGCAGTGTGTCGGCCGAGCAACTGCGCGAGCGCCAGGACAGCCTGCATTTCGATCAGGCGGTCAACATCCAGTACACCTCTGGCACGACGGGTTTTCCCAAGGGTGCGACTCTCAGTCACTACAACATTCTCAACAACGGTTACATGGTCGGCGAGAGCCTGGGCCTGAGCGCCGCGGATCGCCTGGTGATCCCGGTGCCGTTGTATCACTGCTTCGGCATGGTCATGGGCAATCTCGGCTGCATCACCCATGGCAGCACGATGATCTACCCCAACGATGCGTTTGATCCGCTGTTGACGCTGCGCACCGTCGCGGATGAAAAAGCCACGGCGCTTTACGGCGTGCCGACCATGTTCATCGCCATGCTCGATCAGCCGCAGCGTGCCGAGTTCGACCTGTCGAGCCTGCGAACCGGGATCATGGCCGGGGCGACGTGCCCGATCGAAGTCATGCGCCGGGTCATCAGTGACATGCACATGAACGAAGTGCAGATTGCCTACGGCATGACGGAAACCAGCCCGGTGTCGTTGCAGACCGGCCCTGCAGATGACCTGGAACTGCGCGTCACTACCGTCGGCCGCACTCAACCGCAGCTGGAAAGCAAGATTATCGACGAAGCAGGCAACCTGGTTCCGCGCGGCACCATTGGCGAGTTGTGCACCCGTGGCTACAGCGTGATGCTGGGCTATTGGAACAATCCGCAAGGCACCGCTGAAGCCATCGATCAGGCGGGCTGGATGCACACCGGCGATCTGGCGAGCATGAATGACGAAGGTTACGTGTGCATCGCCGGACGTAACAAGGACATGATAATCCGCGGCGGCGAGAACATTTATCCGCGAGAGCTGGAGGAATTTTTCTTCACTCATCCGGCTATCGCCGACGTGCAGGTCATCGGTATCCCTTGTTCCCGTTATGGCGAGGAGATAGTCGCCTGGGTCAAATTCCACCCCGGGCACAGCGCTACCGAAGAAGAGCTGAAAGACTGGTGCAAGACGCGCATCGCGCATTTCAAGACCCCGCGGTATTTCAAGTTTGTCGACGAATTCCCAATGACCGTGACCGGCAAAGTCCAGAAATTCCGCATGCGCGAAATCAGCATTGAGGAATTGGCCATTCCTTGAAACCGGGCGCATCAAATAGTGCTGGAAACGTCATCGGTGCCGTTTGCCGATGACGTTTCGGGTTTCAAGTCCGTGGTTTTCGAGAGGGTGGTAACTATATATATTTCACATTCGATTAATGGTTTTTGTTCGAGGTTGTTTCTTCGGGTGCTTGCAGTTTTTTAGTCTTTTTTAGCGCCGTGAAGGCGCGTAGTTTTTCTGCCTGGGTATTTTATTCAAGGCGGAAATACGATGACACAAACATTGGCTGACGTGGGCAATTGGCAAGAAAAGCCCGAAGTAATTGGCGACAAGAGCATTCATATAGACTTTATAGAAAACAGTCTGCCGGAGTGGTTGGTGCGCAGCCCTCTGCACAGAATCGGCGCTCTGAAACACGCCCGATTGGAGATTCCGCAATGGTACAAGTCTGCATCAACGGACCAGCATCAGGCAGTGGCCAGCGCTCTGAAAGAAAGCTGGGATTCACAAAACGCTATCGATGAAATCGTCACCAGCCAAGAGAGTGTCTATGCATTCGGTAAACGATTACTCCAAGCCAGGTTGAAATCCAGATACGGTATTGAAGAAGACGTCGAACAGACGTTTGTACGTCTTTATTGGCGCAAAGGACACATCGTCCACGGCTTCAAGATTCGTACAGTTTCCTTGTTGGATGCGGCACTGCATAACTTCGCAAGTTCCGAAGTTTTTCATTCTGATTCGATGTTCATCACTTCTCCCGACGCCCGTGGTCATTTTGATGTAAAGGGCGCGACGCTTGGGGCGATGGGGATTGCGCAGTTTGTGGAACTTTGCCGAAATCTGGATATTGGCGCCAGGCACAGTCGATATCTCAGAAGTTTGTTACTTCCTCTGGATGGCTTGGGTGAGCGAATACTTCAACGGAAAATCATCAAAAGTCAAAAAGCCGCAATGAGCACTGCGGCGCACCTCGCGTTGATGAAACGGGACATTGATGAGAGTGCCCACGCGGTGGTCATGGGCATCATCAACGAACAGCGCAATGTGTATTGGGCTGGCAAGAGAATAAGCACTTACAACCTGGAAATGCTCGGCGTAGTGCTGAGCCAGATTGTCGTCATTAGCGCCACAGATCGTTCCTCAAACCATCTTGATCCTGTCATTGCCTACGTTCCCCATGATCCCGAACATCCACTGAAAATGTACCCATCGGGAGCAGACTTTACCGGCGAGTTGATTCGCCAGTTTCGCGACAAACCTGCACCTGGACGGCAAGGCACTGCGCTCAGCGTGACCTCCGCCATACAGCAACCTGCCCGGGCTGAAAGTTATCAACATTTCTTCACTCAATTTGTTCCGCACAAGCAGCGAGGACATTTTCTCGCACTGCTCAATTATCGCCTGCGCGGGATTAAATGGCATGAAGTGCAACCGGGTGAGGGGCAGCCTGCCTGGCGCGAAGAGGACATCGCTCAGCCTAATCTGGAATATAAATTTCACCCGTTCGAGGCCGACACCGAAAATCGCTTTGATGGCAATGTCTGGCCATACCTCTATCGGATGTCGATCAACCGGGTTCTCAACGACGCCCGCGAAATTGCGATATCCACGGCCTACGCTGACCGGATGGCACGCTGGGACTGGTGGGACAACCTGGAAAAGTTAGCTTCCCAGGCGCTCAATGTGGCGCTGCTGGTGGTAACGCCGTTTGTGCCGTTTCTAGGCGAGTTGATGATGGCGTATACCGCCTATCAACTGACCAGCGACATCATCGAAGGCGTCATGGACCTGGCGCTGGGACTGGGCACCGAGGCCGCCGAACATTTGGTCGGGGTGGTGGAAAGTGTCGTTCAACTGGGGATGTTTGCCGCGGGAGCAGAGATCGGGAAATTGATCCTCCCCAAGCTTTCGCCTGTCATCGAACAGGCCATTGTTGTCGAGTCGCCGAAAGGTAAAAAGTTGTGGTATCCAGATCTGGATCCCTATACCCAGCGCAACCTGGCGCTGCCGGAAAATTCCACACCGGACGAAT
The DNA here is from genome assembly GCF_004307605.1 of Pseudomonas sp. Sample_24. Lineage (NCBI taxonomy): Bacteria > Pseudomonadati > Pseudomonadota > Gammaproteobacteria > Pseudomonadales > Pseudomonadaceae > Pseudomonas > Pseudomonas sp. Sample_24. The sequence goes on along the minus strand of NZ_RCNW01000223.1, from coordinate 7,071 downwards.
TGGGGATGCATCGTCACCAAAACAAGAAAATCCTGCCCCTCGATGGCAAGCATTTTGAACTCAAGGATGAGCCCCAGACAGGACACTACCGATTGCAGCACCCTGATCGAGCCGAGGCTTATCAACCGGTCGTCAGGCATAACGCAAACGGTGCACTGGTCATCGAGGGCGAAAAGCCCAGGTCCTGGGATGAGCAAACCCTGATGCGGCGACTCGGGCCAACGGTTGCGCCATTCAGCGACAGCGAGCTAGCGGACATTCGTGCCATCAGCGGCACCGATGAAGGTGAATTGCGCAGGATCTACACCCGGAATGAGCCCGCGCCGCCTCTGCTGGAAGACACCATCAAACGCTACAAGGTGCTGGAAGACATCGATCTGACCAAAGCTCGGATTCGCGCGGGGCAACCCATGGATCCTTCGTCTAACTGGTTTGCACAGTTGGTGACCGATTTTGACGGATGGCCGAGTGACAGAGCGTTGGAGGTCTTTCAACAATCCGACCTGAACGGACCCTCGCACAAATACGGAAAAGCCGATGCCAATGCGGACAATACCCTCAGGATCAGCCTGGCCGATGTCATGAATGGACAGTTGCCGGAACGCGTGGTGAATTTTCTCCAAGAGGGCGAACTGAGGGCGCTGCTGGGAGGGGAGTTCTCCCGGGACCAACAGGTGCAACAACTGCGCAATCAACTGGCTGATCACGTTGAGGGGAGGCGAGGCAGTGTGTTCAATAATATCTATCGTTTTCGCGAGCGACCTGGCAATACGAATTCCCGGCTTGTGCAACGTGAGTTTCCGAACCTTCCGCGCAGCGTCGTCGAGCAAGTGCTGGCGCGTGCCGACGCGACCGAGCAAGCGGTGATGGCCAACGAAGGCCGGATGCCGTTGCGGCTGAAGAACCTCGCTCGCGAACTCGAATTTGAAGCCCGTGCCGTCCGTGCTTACGAAGGCTTTTATCAGGATGCGTTGTTCACGCCAGAAACCGAAAAGCTGAACCTCAGGGCGCTCGCCGTCTACAGCGATGCATTGGCTGATTTGCGAATCGAAATTCACTCCGGCACCTGGGATGGACCTTTGCGCAACAGCGTGGGGGCTGAAAAGGCTTCCACACTCAAGCATTTGGTGCGCGACGAGAACGGCCTTTACGAAGTCTGTGATGCGCAAGGTCGCAAGCTGCGGGACGCCACTGATTTTTTTGAGGCGATTTTATATGCGCTGCCGGCACAAGAAAGGGCTCAGTTGGGCTTGCGTCCGGGCCAGGGGCCGCGGCTCAAACAATGGCTGATGGAAAAGTTGCTGCCGCCCACTGAGCGTCGAATCGCTCTGGCTGAACCCCCTGTGCGCATCACGCCAGACCTGGAGGACGCCAGCTTACTCAAGGGACCGGTCTACAGCAAAATCAGTAAATGGCATCAGGACCGGGTCAGGGAGCAACGACTGCGGGCGCTGTATCCGGGTCATAGCCCTGAGGAATTGAACGCGGTCGTGCAGGCCTTGAGCACCGATACGTCAATCACCCTGGAAATGCTCGAACAGGAGAAGCTGCAGTTGGCAAGCCAATTGAACGGGTGGGAAAGATCATTCCGGGACAGCGGTTTCTGGCCTGAAACGCGTCGCCGGTTTTGCGCCGAACTGCTCAAGGCCTGGGAGTCGCCGTCCAGAGTGTTCAGGGACGAAACCGGTTATCGGCGATTCGGTGTCAGGCTGCAGGTGCCGAATGTTGAGATGGATTTACTGTTGCTGGAGTTTCCGCAGTTGACGGCTAACTTCCGTAAGGTGACCAGCCTGAATCTGTCGGGTCGCAATTTCAATCAGGCTCACAACGCTTTTCTGGAGTTGTTTCCCAAACTCGAGGCGCTCGGTTTGGCGGGCAATGAACTCGAACGGGTGCCCGATGCCGTCGCAAAACTGCGTAACCTGCAACATCTGGATCTTTCCTCAAACCAAATTGCACTGTCTGCGCAAGACGTGGCTCAGCTCAGAGAATTGCGGCGTTTACGGGAGTTGCGCCTCAACGGCAACCCGCAGTTGACGGCTGTGCCGGACATCAGCCAGATGCCGGATCTGCGAGAACTCGACCTCAGTGGCACCAGTGTACAAGACTGGCCGGTCGGCCTCTTTGCCAGTCCCCGTGATCAGTCATTCCGGTTGGAATTGAACAACACCGCGATCAAACACATACCCGAAGTTGCACCGGGCTCCGCCAAAGCAGAAACCATTGCTCGCACCAGGCTCGATCGTAAAAAGCTCGAGTTCGATGATCAGGCGCGTTTTGCAGACTACAGGGAATCAGTCGGGCTGGACCCTGAACGCACTTACGAGCCCAAGGGGGACAGCAGTTTCTGGCTGGAGGAGGTCGACGTCGCCGAACAGCCAGAACTCCAGGAACTCTGGGATAGCGTTGAACGTGAGCATGGCTCCCAAGGTTTTTTCGAGGTGATCAAGCAGCTGGAGGAATCCGAGCATTTCGAGACGATCGAAGACCAAGAGGCTTATGAGGACAATCGGGACGACCTTACTCGTCGCGTCTGGCGCATGCTCGAAGCCGTTTCCTATGATGATGTGTTACGCGATCGATTGTTCAAGAACGCGAGCTTTCCAGGGCTGTGTGCGGATGGGGGCGCGGGAATCTTCAATGATATGGGGATCGAGGTGCTGGCGTCGGAGCACAATCGATACTTCCTGCCCGAGCAACGGGAGCTCAAGCAGGCGGTGTTGGCCAAAGGCGCAGCGCGTCGTAAACATCTCGACGAAGTCATCAAGGGCGATATTGCCCACCGCATCAAGCCGGTTGCAGAAGGCGGGTTGGGGCAGCACTTCAGAGGGCAGATGGTCGATGGCGTGCCTGAAAGACGAGGTTTGCTTGAGGTAGAAATCTATCTCGCCTATCACACCCGGCTCGCAGACGCTCTGGATTTGCCCTGGTTATCCGAGCACATGACATACCGCCGACAGGCGTTGGTCACCCAAGCCCAGATTGCTGCTGCCCAAGAGACGGTGCTGGCCATGGGGGAGGGTGACGGCCTGGTCAACAAGATGTTGCTTGAACCCTACTGGGAAAACTGTTTGAAGGAACAGTACAGCACTCAATTACAGGCTTACAGTGAACGTTATGACCAACAGTACGAATCGCTTGATGATTTGCTGTCGGCTCATGACGATTGGATAAACGCACAGCATCAGGCGCCTGAAAGCAACGCGCAACTCAAGAGCCGTCTGGAGACGCTGGCCCTGGAACTGAGTGATCTTGGTGTTACCCAAGCCGAGATATTGAGCACTGAGCCCATCTCGCAAACGCGCTCCAACGAACTTCTCAACAAGCTGGGTTACCAACGCGACGAACTGCTGCGCCAGTTGACACGCGACGCATTAACGCGCGCCAAAGGGGTCAGGAATCGCGACTAGGCAATAAAGATTCAAGTGATGGATTGTTCAAAGTGAGCCCGGGCGTGTTTTGCCGGTGCTTCAGACAAGGTTGCATTGTGCTGAAAAGCACAAAGGGGAGCCGAAGCTCCCCTTTAATTTCGTTGCGCGTGCTCTTTTTTTATTATTGAGGGGCGGTCTGTTTTTGTTTTTGGCAACCGTTGCCCTTTACCGCTGTTTTTGGCGATCCCCATCCGGGATCAAGAGCAAACGTATTTTTTTGAGCGCTGATCTACTTTCTCGCCAAGCGATCCAACCAGTTCGGGAGCTACCTGAAGGTAGTTTTATTTTTCTCTGCCCGGTTGCGGGTTACTCCGAAAAGCACCCTGAAAAGCACATCTTCTCCAAAAAAATCTGTTAGCTGCGTCTCTGCCGTGTTGTTTTTGTTATGTCAGAGTCGTTACGTCTTGTTTTTATTAGGGTTGCCGCAATTTTTTTATTCTTGTTATGCGATAGAGATAGCAGGAGCCGTGCCAACTTTTGAAAACCCTTTAAAATCAATAGTTTGAGTTTTATGTAAGGTTTTTCGCTTCAGGCTGATCCCTACATTTTGTTTCCGTGTTACTCGAATGTGCCCACGCTTCAGCTGTTGCGGTAACACCCGGACACATTCCCCCCACTCATTGTGCGCTGCGAGCTTTGGCCACTCGCGAACCTGTAGGGCGCCCAAGCACAGAGCAAATCTGCTGGCCGGCCAGGATCAACGCGTCCAGGTCAATTCCGGTTTCGATACCCAAGCCATTGAGCAGGTACACCACATCCTCGGTAGCGACGTTACCGCTGGCGCCCTTGGCATACGGGCAGCCACCGAGACCGGCGATGGAGCTGTCGAACACCGAGATGCCTTCCAGCAGGCTGGCGTATATGTTGGCCATGGCCTGGCCGTAAGTGTCGTGGAAATGCCCGGCCAGTCTGTCCCTTGGCACATCGGCCGACACCACTTCGAACATTCGGCGAGTCGCGCCAGCGGTGCCGGTGCCGATGGTGTCGCCCAGCGATACTTCATAGCAGCCCATGGCGTAGAGCTCGCGGGCTACCAAAGCGACCTGCTCGGGCGCCACGTGGCCTTCATAGGGGCAGCCCAGCACGCAGGACACGTATCCGCGCACGGTCACGCCGTGTTGCCTGGCCGCCTCCATGATCGGCACGAAACGCTCCAGGCTTTCGCTGATCGAGCAATTTATGTTGCGTTGGGAAAACGCTTCGGAGGCTGCCGCGAACACCGCGACTTCCTTCACTCCGCTGGCCATGGCGTCTTCAAAACCGCGCAGGTTGGGCGCGAGGGCGCCGTAGGTAACGCCGGGCTTGCGCTGGATCCGGGCGAAAACCTCAGCGGAACCGGCCATCTGTGGCACCCACTTGGGTGAAACGAAACTGCCGACTTCTATATAGCCCAGGCCTGCAGCCGTGAGGGCGTCGACCAGTTGCACCTTGTCGGCGACGCTGATGGGTTGGGCTTCGTTTTGCAGACCGTCGCGGGGGCCGACTTCGACCAGGCGTACGTTGGAGGGAAGGGACATGGGGATTCGACCTGTTGTATTTGTTTTGAGGCTACAACGATCCTGTGGGAGCGGGCTTGCCCGCGATGACGGAAGATCAGTCAGCATCAATGTTTAATGTCATGCCCTTATCGCGGGCAAGCCCGCTCCCACAGGGAATTGTGGCGGGTTATTGAATCGATTCCTGGCTTTTGAGGGTTTGCTCCAACGCCTGCACGCAGCGTTCTTCGGCGGTATCAAGCTCCAGCTTCATCTGTTCGATGTCCAGTAATTGCTGCTCCAGCTGTTCCCGACGCTCGCTGATTTTCGCCAGCATGCTGTGCAATTGCTTGGTGTTACCGCTGGACGGGTCGTAGAGCTCGATCAGTTCGCGGCATTCGGCCAGCGAGAAACCGATACGCTTGCCCCGCAGGATCAGTTTCAGGCTGACCTTGTCACGGGGCGAATAAATGCGTTCCTGGCCACGGCGCTCGGGACTGAGCAGGCCTTGCTCTTCATAAAAGCGAATGGCGCGGGTGGTGATATCGAGCTCACGGGCGAGATCGGAAATGCTGTAGGTCTGGCTGCTCATGGAGGCGCTCGCAAAAGGTCATGGCGCTAAGCTAATGGCAGGTTGACGTTTACGTCAAGGGGCAGGTTTTTTCACTGTCCTTGCTGGCCCCATCGCGAGCAGGCTCGCTCCTACAGGGGGATCTGTGTTGAGCACGAGAATTGTGTTCAATGAAAATCGAATGTAGGAGCGAGCCTGCTCGCGATGAGGCACCTAGGTATCAAGCCCTACACTTTTTCAAGCTTTTTCTCCTGCGCCGTCACCTGCTGGCACAACTCGATCATCTGCTCGCGCATCCAGCGGTTGGCCGGGTCCTGGTCGGTGCTTTCGTGCCAATAGAGGTGGGTTTCCACTGGCGGTACACCGTTGACCGGCAAGTTGAAGGCCTGCAGATCGTTACGTCGGGCGAAGCGTTCCGGCACCGTCATGACCATGTCGGTCTGCTGCATCACCTGTGATGCCATCAGGTAATGTTGCGAGCGCAGGGCGATTTTGCGCTGGATGCCCATTTTGCCGAGGGCCAGGTCGACATAGCCCAGGCCGCTGCGACGGCTGGAGATATGGATATGGGTCAGGCCCAGATACTCATCGAGCGTCAGTTTTTCCTTGCCAGCCAGTGGGTGGCCCTTGCGCATGGCGCAGACGTAGTGATCTTCCATCAACTTGACGTGGCGTACCTGGGGGTCGGTGTTCAGTGGAGCGTCCACCGCGAAATCAAGACGACCGGCCGCCAGTTCCTTGGTGGTTTCCCGGCGTTTGGACAGGAAGCTTTCGATGATCACCGTTGGTGCCAGGCGACGCAGGCGCTGGAACAGCGGTGGCAGGATCACCGCTTCGGTGAGGTCGGTCATGCTGATGCGGTAGGTCTTGTTCGCCTGTTGCGGGTTGAAAATGCGGCTTTCCTGTACGGAGATGCGCAGCAGCGACAGGGCGTTGCGCACCGGCCCGATGATGTTCTGCGCCATCGGCGTGGGCACCATGCCCTGGGCGGTGCGCACGAACAGCGGGTCATTGAAGGTCTCGCGCAACCGCGCCAGTGCGTTCGACACCGCCGGTTGGGTAATGCCGACGATCTGCCCGGCACGGGTCAGGTTGGCTTCGGTGTAGATCGCGTCGAAGACGATGAAAAGGTTGAGGTCGACCTTGCTCAGATTCATTACGCGGCTCTCTTATTGTGTTGGCGGACTGACCGTGAAGATCAGCCGATCATATATCGGTGATGAATGTTTATACACGCCGAGAATAGGCTAGGTAAATTATCAACGCTGTTCTAGCATCGATACATGACTTAAAACAACCTCCCCCAAGAAGGTATCTCGCTCATGGATTTCGCTTATTCGCCCAAGGTTCAGGAACTGCGTGAGCGCGTAACAGCGTTCATGGACACCTACGTCTATCCCGCCGAAGCCGTGTTCGAGCGCCAGGTCGCCGAAGGCGATCGCTGGCAGCCGACGGCGATCATGGAAGAACTCAAACTCAAGGCCAAGGCTGAAGGCCTGTGGAATCTGTTTCTGCCTGAGTCCGAGCTCGGTGCCGGCCTGACCAACCTCGAATACGCGCCATTGGCGGAGATCATGGGCCGCTCGCTGCTGGG
>NZ_RCNW01000118.1:0-12639 GCF_004307605.1 Pseudomonas sp. Sample_24 | reverse complement strand
GACGACGCCGGTCGCCAGCAACTCAACGATATCTACGACAGCCTCAACGTCGTCCATCGCCTGCACGAAGGCGAACTGGCCAAGGCGCTGGGCATCCAACTGGGCTTCAACGCCAACGACGGTGACTGATGAGGGCAAGTGCCATGCTGCGACGCCAGGCTCTGACGTTAGGAAGTTTGTTGCTGGGTGCGGTGACGCTGGGCGGCTGGAAGCTGTTCAAACACAAAGACGCCAGCCCGCTGCTTCTCTCGGCGCGGGACGATACCGACGGCAAGCACTACGCCGTCGGGTATCGGCTGGACGGCACCCGGGTGTTTGCCACCCAGGTCGGCCAGCGTTGCCACGACATCATCAACCACCCGACGTTGTCGATCGCGCTGTTCGTCGCCCGTCGCCCGGGCACCGAGAGCTACCTGATCGACCTGCGCGACGGGACTTTGCTGCAAACGCTGACATCACAACCGAATCGGCACTTCTACGGTCACGCGGTGATTCACCACAGCGGTGACTGGCTGTACGCCACTGAAAACGACACCACTGATCCGGGTCGCGGCTTGCTGGGTGTGTATAAGTTCGAAGGCGAGCGACTGGTGCACCGCGGCGAGATCTCCACCCATGGCATCGGCCCGCATCAAGTGTCGTGGATGCCCGATGGCGAAACCCTGGTGGTGGCCAACGGCGGGATTCGCACCGAAGCGGAAAGCCGGGTCGAGATGAATCTCGACGCCATGGAACCAAGCCTGGTGTTGATGCAACGCGACGGCACGCTGTTGAGCAAGGAAACCCTCGGCCAGCAGATGAACAGCGTGCGCCACCTGGGCATCGCCAGCGACGGCACCATCGTTGCCGGTCAGCAGTTCATGGGCGCGGCTCATGAATCGTCGGAGCTGCTGGCAATCAAGCGCCCCGGCCAACCGTTCGTGGCGTTCCCGGTGCCGGAGCACCAGTTACAGGCCATGGGGCATTACACCGCCAGTGTCGCGGTGCACAGCGACCTGCGATTGGTGGCCTTGACTGCGCCACGGGGCAACCGCTTTTTCATCTGGGACCTGGACAGCGGCGAAGTGCGCCTGGATGCACCGCTTGCCGATTGCGCTGGCGTTGGCGCGGTCGCCGACGGGTTTGTCGTGACCTCTGGCCAGGGCCGCTGCCGTTACTACGATTGCCGCCAGACAGAGCTGGTTGCAAAACCGTTGGAGCTGCCGGCAGGGCTCTGGGACAACCATCTGCATCTGATGGCGTAATTACGTCAAAAGATCGTCCGATAGCTGGGGCCGCTCCCGGACGATCTTTTCACGACATCACCTCTCCAATACCTCACAACCTGTAAAAACTGGCAGTTGGATTACCCTTCCCAGTCGCGGTAATGTGCCCACTGTCTCACCTGATTTTCTCCAAGGAACTGGAATATGCTGCGTCGCCGCATGCTGATCATGTTGGGTGTTGTTCTGCTGATCGTGCTGGTCCTGGCCGGATATAAAGCCTTCTCCATCTACACGATGATTCAAGGTTTCTCCGCGCCAAAACCACCGATCAGCGTTGCCGTGGCCAAGGCAACCGAACGGCCATGGCAGGCACGCCTGCCCACCATCGGCACGCTCAAGGCACTGCAAGGCGTGGACCTGAGCCTGGAGACCGATGGCACTGTTGTGGACCTGCAGTTCGAATCAGGGCAGAAGGTCAAGGCCGGCCAACTGCTCCTGCGGCTCGACAGCGCCGTGGAAAGCGCTCTGCTTGAAACCGCCCAGGCCGACCTTGGGCTGGCTCAGGTCGATTACGGTCGCGGTAGCCAACTGGTAGGCAGCCAGGCCATTTCCAAAGGTGAATTCGACCGCCTCTCGGCGGTACTGAAAAAGAGCAAGGCCACGGTCAACCAACTCAGGGCTGCACTCGGCAAAAAAAGCATCCTCGCCCCCTTCAGCGGCACCATCGGCATTCGTCAGGTGGACGTCGGCGACTACGTGGCCACAGGCACCATGATCGCCACCCTGCAGGACCTCAGCAGTCTGTATGTCGATTTCTTCGTTCCCGAACAGTCGGTACCGAAGATCGCCGTCGGTCAACCGGTGCAGCTCATTGTCGCGGCGTTCCCCACAGAAGAATTCCCCGGCACCATCAGTGCAATCAACCCCAAAGTCGAGAACAGCACGCGCAACGTGCAGGTCCGGGCCACCCTGGCCAACCCCGATGGCAAGCTGCTGCCGGGGATGTTCGCCAGCCTGCAGGTCATATTGCCCGACCCGCAGCCACGCATCGTCGTACCGGAAAGCGCGATCACCTACACGCTCTATGGCAATTCGGTCTATGTCGTAACCCAGAAAAAAGCCGAAGACGGCAGCGTGGAAAAGGACGACAAGGGCCAGCCGATCCTGATCGCAGAACGGCGCTTTGTCGAAACCGGCGAACGGCGCGATGCAATGGTGATCATCACCAAAGGCGTGCAGAACGGTGAAACGATTGTCACGGCTGGCCAGATCAAACTCGACAATGGCGCGCGCATCGCCATCAGCGATGACAAGACCCTGGCCGAAAAGAACAGTCAGCCTCGCGCTGACTGATCAAGGAACCCCCAATGGCTTTTACTGATCCGTTCATCCGCCGCCCGGTGCTCGCCACCGTGGTCAGCCTGCTGATCGTGCTGCTGGGCTTCCAGGCCTGGAGCAAGTTGCCGCTACGCCAATACCCGCAAATGGAAAACGCCCTGATCACGGTGACCACGGCGTACCCCGGGGCCAACGCCGAAACCATCCAGGGCTATATCACCCAGCCGATGCAGCAAAGCCTGGCCAGCGCCGAGGGTATCGACTACATGACCTCGGTCAGTCGCCAGAACTTTTCGGTGATCTCGATCTACGCGCGCATCGGTGCCAACAGCGACCGACTGTTCACCGAACTGCTGGCCAAGGCCAACGAGGTGAAGAACCAATTGCCCCAGGACGCTGAAGACCCGGTCCTGAGCAAGGAAGCCGCCGATGCCTCGGCGCTGATGTACATCAGCTTTTTCAGCAAGGAGTTGAGCAACCCGCAGATCACCGACTACCTGTCACGGGTGATCCAGCCGAAACTGGCAACCCTGCCCGGCATGGCCGAAGCCGAGATTCTCGGCAACCAGGTGTTCGCCATGCGCCTGTGGCTTGACCCGGTGAAACTCGCCGGTTTCGGTCTGACGGCCAGCGACGTGACCAACGCCGTGCGCCAGTACAACTTCCTGTCCGCCGCTGGCGAGGTGAAGGGCGAGTACGTGGTCACCAGCATCAACGCCAGCACCGAGCTGAAGTCCGCCGAAGCCTTTGCTGCAATTCCGCTCAAGGTCGATGGCGACAGTCGCGTACTGCTGCGCGATGTCGCCCGGGTCGAGATGGGCGCCGAAAACTACGACACCATCAGTTCCTTTGGCGGTACGCCCTCGGTGTATATCGGCATCAAGGCCACGCCCGGTGCCAACCCGCTGGACGTGATCAAGGAAGTGCGCAAGATCATGCCGGATCTTGAAGCCCAGCTGCCGCCAAACCTCAAGGGTGAAATTGCCTACGATGCCACGCTGTTCATTCAGGCCTCTATCGATGAAGTGGTGAAAACCCTGTTCGAAGCGGTCCTGATCGTGATCGTCGTGGTGTTCCTGTTTCTCGGTGCACTGCGCTCGGTGGTGATCCCGGTGGTCACCATTCCGTTGTCGATGATCGGCGTGATGTTCTTCATGCAGATGATGGGTTACTCGATCAACCTGCTGACGCTGTTGGCGATGGTGCTGGCCATCGGCCTGGTGGTGGACGATGCCATCGTCGTGGTGGAGAACATCCACCGCCATATCGAAGAAGGCAAGACACCGCGGGACGCTGCTATAGAGGGTGCCCGGGAAATCGCCATGCCGGTGGTTTCAATGACCATCACTCTCGCGGCGGTGTATGCGCCGATCGGCTTCCTGACGGGGCTGACCGGCGCATTGTTCAAGGAGTTTGCCCTGACCCTGGCCGGCGCCGTAGTGATCTCTGGCATCGTCGCCCTGACCCTGTCACCGATGATGTGCGCCTTTCTATTGCGTCACGATGAAAACCCCAGCGGCCTGGCCCATCGCCTCGACCTGATTTTCGAAAGCCTCAAGCGCCGCTATCAGAGCATGCTCCACGGAACGCTCAATACCCGGCCCGTGGTGCTGGTGTTCGCGGTCATTGTTTTGTGCCTGATTCCGGTGTTGCTCAAGTTCACCAAATCGGAACTGGCACCGGACGAGGACCAAGGCATCATTTTCATGATCGCCAACGCCCCGCAACCGACCAACCTCGATTACCTGAACACCTACACCGACGAATTCATTTCGATCTTCAAGGCGTTCCCCGAGTATTACTCTTCCTTCCAGATCAATGGATTCAACGGAGTGCAATCGGGTATCGGCGGGTTTCTGCTCAAACCGTGGAACGAGCGCAGCCGGACGCAGATGCAGATTCTGCCCGAGGTTCAGGCCAAGCTCGAAAGCATTCCCGGCTTGCAGATTTTCGGTTTCAACCTGCCCTCGCTGCCAGGCACTGGCGAAGGGCTGCCTTTCCAGTTCGTCATCAACACCGCCAACGACTACGAGCTGCTGTTGCAGGTGGTCGACCGGGTGAAAAAGCGCGCCATGGAGTCCGGCAAGTTCGCATTCGTCGATGTCGACCTGGCCTTCGACAAGCCGGAAGTCGTGGTGGACATCGATCGTGCCAAGGCTGCCCAGATGGGTGTGTCGATGCAGGATCTGGGTGGAACACTGGCGACCTTGCTTGGTGAAGCGGAGATCAATCGATTCACCATCGAGGGGCGCAGCTACAAAGTCATCGCTCAGGTCGAGCGACCGTTTCGGGACAATCCCGACTGGCTGAACAACTATTACGTGAAAAACACCCAGGGCGAGCTGCTGGCCCTGTCGACCCTGATCACCGTGACCGACCGTGCGCGACCGCGGCAGTTGAACCAGTTCCAGCAACTCAACTCGGCGATCCTGTCCGGTGTGCCGCTGGTCAGCATGGGCGAGGCTATCGACGTTGTGCGGCAAATCGCCCGCGAAGAGGCGCCGGTGGGCTTTGCCATCGACTATGCCGGTGCCTCGCGGCAATACGTACAGGAAGGCAGCGCGTTATGGGTGACCTTTGCCCTGGCACTGGCAATCATTTTCCTGGTGCTGGCTGCACAGTTCGAAAGCTTCCGTGACCCACTGGTGATTCTGGTGACAGTGCCACTGTCGATCTGCGGTGCCTTGATCCCGTTGTTCCTTGGCTGGTCGAGCATGAACATCTACACCCAGGTCGGATTGGTGACGCTGATCGGGTTGATCAGCAAGCACGGGATCCTGATCGTCGAATTCGCCAACCAATTGCGCAAGGACAAGGGCCTGTCGCCACGCGAGGCCGTGGAGGAAGCAGCGGCCATTCGCCTGCGCCCGGTATTGATGACCACTGCCGCCATGGTATTTGGCATGGTGCCCTTGATCATCGCCACCGGCGCGGGGGCGGTGAGCCGTTTCGACATCGGAACGGTGATCGCCACAGGCATGTCGATCGGGACGCTGTTTACCTTGTTCGTGTTGCCATGCGTATATACGTTGCTGGCCAAGCCCGATAAACCCATGTAGGAGCCGGCTTGCTGGCGATGAACGATAACGCGGTCTGCCTGACTGATCGCTGCGTCTGCATCGCCAGCAAGCCGGCTCCTACAGGGCAAAAATAAAAGGCCTCGCATTTGCGAGGCCTTTTATTTGGGCTTCAAACTTTTCAACTTTGCGGCCTCAATCCTTGAGAAAGTCCGAACATGAACAGCAACAAATCATGGTCGGGCTGTGTAGCCACGGAGGTCTTGGCGACTCGTGGCAAGGGGCAATGATCGCCATTCGCTGAGCTGAGAACTTGAGTGCGTGGCTGCTCCCAGGCAGCCACCGCGAGCGAAGCGACTGCCAAGGCTCCTATCAAAAACAAACCTCGCGCAACTTCGAGTTTCATTGCTATAAACCCTTGATAGCGCTGCCAAACGCCGTCTCATAAAAGTAGACCAGTTTCTTCCAGTCAGTTGAGCTGAACGACGAGTGGCGGCGCAGTTGCTTCATGTCGTGGGCAGCCGCCTGATGTGAAGTCAGACGCTGGCGGCACTTCTCCAGATCAATCAAAGCCACCTCGACCCTGGACGCCTCGCCTTCGCCGGTCACCCGCACGAATACGTGTTTGATATAGAGGCAGCTATGCTGCCAACGCCCTTTGTGCATGCGGGCCAGGTTTTCTGCCAAGGCCTGCAACACGCGATCATGTACGGCTTCACCGTGACGCTCGCGGCCGCCGTCGGCGTACCAATGTTCAATTTCCTGGAAACCATCCAGTGACTTTGTTACCAGTAAGGCGCGCCATTTGTGCACGGGGTCGCGCTGTGCGCCGCAGAATACAATTTGCGGAACAAGGACCCCGAGCGAGCCAACGCCGATGAGTGCATCGCGCTCACGCAGCACTGTCGGCCGGCCAAACGGGTGCAGCAAGCTGCGATAGATATGCCCGGTCTGGCGTTTGAAGTAGAGCAGTTGATCATCACTGCCCTTGACGCGCTGCACACCACTTTCTCCACCGCGGCGAACATTGGGCTCTTCTACCCATTCACCGCGCTGATTCCAGAAATAGTCGAAACGGTCCTGGGAGCCATCATCCGATCCTGCTGCTACCTGCACTGCCATCCTGTTACCTCTTGCGTAATACGTAAACTCGCCACATGGCATAGAGCGGTAAAAAGTCCAGACGTTCCTGAATTCGGAAACCCGCTTGTTCAAATTCCTGTTCGACCGTAGCAGCAGGTAACACAAATCGGTTTTGGTAACCTTGCTGATTGCGGGTCCGTTCCAGGCGCTTGCGTTTCCAGGCCTTGAAATTGCCATCTACCCACAGTGAAAGAATGACGCTATCACGGGTGACGCGCTCGAATTCGCGCAAAATTGCCAGTCGATGCTCGGCCTCACCGATGTGATGGAGCAATCGCATGCAGAAAATGCTGTCGACGGCGTTATCAGGCAAGGCAATGTCGAATGCAGAAGTGTGCAAGGGTTGTACCCGTTTCACCACATCGGCCGGTTGCGCTTGAGTAGCTATCTTCAGCATCGACTCCGAATTGTCGGCGCCGATGATCACGCGGTTGGGTTTCTCCGCCAGCAATGGCCAGAAACGTCCAGCGCCGCAGGGCAGGTCGAGGACCAGACCAGGCTCACCGACCGCAGTCAGCGCCTTGCGAGCCAATTGCTCATCCCGCCAATGGGATAATTTACGACTCAGTCCATCCTGATGTTTTTGCAAATACTGTTGTGCGTGCTGGTCGTCGTATTTTTCGGAAAAATCCAGTTTGATCGGGCCGGCCATATCGAGCTCTCCTGTACTTCTGATGGCACCCACATTAGGTAGCACCGTGTCAGCGTCAGGTCATGCCTTTGTGAAAAAAATGTCATGTAAAACCCCTAATCGTTTCGAGGTTTTACAAAACACGGGCCGCTCTCCATTGCTTGTCGCCGACGGTCAGCTTGCTGGAGTGGGGTGCAACTGCACCTGAAAACGACAGCCATTGGGCTCCATGTTGGTCAGGCTGACGCTCCAGCCCTGGTTTTCACAGATCCGCTGCACCAGTGACAGCCCCAAGCCCAGGCCCTCACCGCGCTTTTCACTGCCGCGCACGAACGGTTCGAACATCGCTTCACGCTTCTCTTCGGGAATGCCCACGCCACTGTCCTCGACGACAAAACCGCTGGTCGTCAGGGTCAATCGGATAAACCCTTGTTCAGTGTAGTGCAGCGCGTTACGCAGCAAGTTACCCATCACCGCATTCAGCAGCGTGGCGTTGTATCGAATGCTCTGTGGCTGACCCGGTTCAAAAATCAGCGTCAAGCCTTTGGCCTCAATGGGCGCGCGCCACTGCCCGATCAAGCCGTCGGCGACGCCAGTGAGCGTCTGCTGCGGGGACATGCTCGTGTCTTCGCGCTGGGCCCGGGCCAGCATCAGGAAGGTTTGTACCAGTTCACGCATTTCTTCACAGGCGCGGGAGATGCGCTCGACCTGCGCGCGACCGCGCTGATCGATGCCAGGGTTCTCGAGCAACAACTCGCAGGAACTGGCCAGAACCATCAACGGCGTACGCAACTCGTGGCTGACATCGCTGGTGAACAGTCGCTCCCGCGTCAGGGCCTGACGCAGACGCCCCAGGGTCGCATCGAATGCCACAGCCAGCTCCCCCACTTCATCGGCCGCGTAGTCCGGTGCCAGCGGCGGTGCCAGACCGAGCAACTGATCGCGGTGCCGGACCTGTCGGGCCAGCCGGACAACAGGCGCCATCACCTTGCGCGCCAGAACCCAGCCAAGGAAAACCGCCAGCGCCAGGCTGAGCACAAAGCCAACGAGAACAACGGCGAACAGCACCCGTTCACGCTCTTCGAAATCGCTTTGGTCCTGCAGCAGCACATAACGCCGCCCGTCGACGATTTCGACCATCGCGTGGTACGACAGGTGTTCGCGAAACACCTCGTGAAAACCGGAGTCCAGATGTCGCAAATCCTTGGGCAAATCGAAATCGCCCGGCCCCCCGCTGAAATAGAACAACTGATCCGGCTCGGGCCGATGGCTCCAGTCCGAGACACTGTCCATGAGCAGAAGGCGCTGCAAATCGCCACCCAATCCGGCAGAAATCAACTTCTCTTCCACCAGATGCACGGTGGCGACAATGCCCATTGCGAAGGCACCCGCGACCAACGCACTCATCAGTGCGAAGGCAATGATGATGCGCTGGGCAAGGCTCTGCTTAAACTCCATCGCGGCCCTCGGCCAGGCGATAACCGACACCGTGCACGGTATGCAGCAACGGTTTGGTGAACGGTTTGTCGATCACCTGACGCAACTGATGGACATGGCTGCGCAGGCTGTCACTGTCCGGGCAGTCATCGCCCCATAACGCTTCTTCAAGAATTTCCCGGCGCAGCACATGCGGACTTTTCTGCATCAATACTGCGAGCAACTTGAGGCCCACCGGGTTGAGCTTGAGCAACCGCCCTTCGCGGGTAACTTCCAGCGTGTCCAGATCGTAGCTCAAGTCGCCGACTTGCAAGGTACGACGGCCACCGCCCTGGGTACGCCGCATGACCGCTTCGATCCGTGCCGCCAGTTCCGAAAGTGCGAAAGGTTTGATCAGGTAATCGTCGGCGCCAGACTTGAAGCCTTGCAGCCGGTCGTCCAGTTGGTCGCGTGCGGTCAACATGATGACTGGGGTGTCGCGCCGGGCATCTTCGCGCAGGCGCTTGCACAAGGTGTAGCCGTCGATGCCAGGCAGCATGATGTCGAGCACGATCAAGTCGTAATGCTCGGTGGCGGCCAGGTGCAGGCCCGACAAACCGTCCTGTGCACAATCGACGGTATAGCCTTTGAGCCCCAGGTAATCGGCCAGATTGGCGAGGATATCGCGATTGTCTTCAACCAATAAAATTCGCATGGGCACCTTCTCCGTACACAGTTACGGCCGTCTTGGCCCGCGCAGCTTAAGGCCAAGTGTGGCTCACGGCTAGGACTGCGTGCAGTCTCGACCTCACAAAACGGCCGATTCGGGGCTCAACGTTTTTTTCACTATCGATTCACGGGCTGACGACAGAAACGGGCTCAAACTCCGCGCGGCTGCGCACTCAAGAACATTTCACTGACCCGGGAATTTTCATGGTTTCGATTTCTGCACGCCCCGCTTCTCGCCCGCTCAATCTCTGGGTATACCTGGGCATTCCCGCTGTTGCGGCGATGACTCTGGTGCTCCTCGAACTGACAAACCTGGACATGGCCCTGGCCAAGCTGTTTTACGACCCGGTTGCCGGGGCGTTCATCGGGCGCCACAGTTACTTCCTCGAGACCGTACTGCATGACCGCGCCAAGCAAGTGGTCATTGCGTTTTCGGTACTGGCCATACTCGGTTTCATTGGTTCGTTTTTCATGGACAGACTCAAACCGTACAAACGGGAACTGGGTTGTCTGGTGTTATCTCTGGG
Organism: Pseudomonas sp. Sample_24; assembly: GCF_004307605.1. Taxonomy (NCBI): domain Bacteria; kingdom Pseudomonadati; phylum Pseudomonadota; class Gammaproteobacteria; order Pseudomonadales; family Pseudomonadaceae; genus Pseudomonas; species Pseudomonas sp. Sample_24. The sequence continues at coordinate 2,633 of NZ_RCNW01000118.1, read as the reverse complement.
CTTGGCGACCTCGTTTGTCACGCCGATGAAAGCAGTGACGGCGGTGCAATGCCCGTGGAGCCTGGAACAGTTCGGCGGCCATGAAACCTACAGTGAACTACTCAGCCCTCGGCCGCAGACCGACAAGCCAGGGCGCTGCTGGCCGGGTGGCCATGCGGCCACCGGGTTCACGCTGTTCGCGCTGTTTTTCGTGTTGCGTGATCGTCGCCCGCGACTGGCCCGGGCGGCGTTCGTCTTTGCCTTCGCCCTGGGTTCGGTGTTTTCCATCGGGCGGATGATGCAGGGGGCGCACTTCTTTTCGCACAACGTGTGGACAGCAGTGTTTTGCTGGCTGATTTGCCTGGGGTCGTATTACTGGATTCTGTATCGACCGGCGTTGAAGGCTCAGGGGCCGGTCAACGCGGAGCTAGTCAGCACCTGAATTGACGCCTTCGCGGGCAAGCCTCGCTCCTACAGGTCCAATGAGTAACCGTAGGAGCGAGGCTTGCCCGCGAAGAGGTTGTCAACCGCAACACATTTTTCTGGGGCAACAAAAAACCCCGCCGGCTTTCGCAGGCGGGGTTTTTAGTACAGGGGTACGGCTGGCTTACATCATGCCGCCCATGCCGCCCATACCGCCCATGTCTGGCATACCGCCGCCAGCACCGCCGTCTTTCTTCGGTGCATCAGCAACAGCGGCTTCGGTGGTCAGGATCAGACCGCCGATCGAAGCTGCAGCTTGCAGAGCCGAACGGGTAACCTTGGTTGGGTCCAGGATGCCCATTTCGATCATGTCGCCGTATTCGCCAGTCGCAGCGTTGTAGCCGAAGCTGCCTTCGCCGTTCTTGACCTTGTCGACCACTACGCTCGGCTCGTCGCCGGAGTTGGCAACGATCTGGCGCAGCGGCGCTTCAACAGCGCGACGCAGTACAGCGATACCCACGTCCTGATCGGCGTTGTCGCCTTTCAGTTCGGTCAGTGCTTCCAGAGCGCGGATCAGGGCCACGCCACCGCCAGGTACCACGCCTTCTTCAACGGCTGCACGGGTAGCGTGCAGGGCGTCTTCAACGCGGGCTTTCTTCTCTTTCATTTCAACTTCGGAACCAGCGCCAACCTTGATCACTGCAACGCCGCCGGACAGCTTGGCCAGACGCTCTTGCAGTTTTTCACGGTCGTAGTCCGAGGACGTTTCGGCAACCTGGGCACGGATCTGGTTGATGCGCGCTTCGATGTCGCCTTGTACGCCAGCACCGTCAACGATGATGGTGTTTTCCTTGGACAGGGTCACGCGCTTGGCGTTACCCAGGTGCTCCAGGGTGGTGCTTTCCAGGCTCAGGCCGATCTCTTCGGAGATAACGGTACCGCCGGTCAGAACGGCGATGTCCTGCAGCATGGCCTTGCGACGGTCGCCGAAGCCTGGAGCCTTGACGGCTGCGACTTTGACGATGCCACGCATGTTGTTCACAACCAGAGTCGCCAGGGCTTCGCCTTCAACGTCTTCGGCCACGATCAGCAGTGGGCGGCCGGCTTTGGCAACGGCTTCCAGCACTGGCAGCATTTCGCGGATGTTCGAGATCTTTTTGTCGACCAGCAGGATCAGCGGGCCGTCCAGCTCAGCGACCATGGTCTCTGGCTTGTTGACGAAGTACGGGGACAGGTAGCCACGGTCGAACTGCATGCCTTCTACAACCGACAGTTCGTTTTCCAGGCCCGAGCCTTCTTCAACGGTGATCACGCCTTCTTTACCGACTTTTTCCATGGCTTCGGCAATGATGTCGCCGATGGAGTTGTCGGAGTTGGCGGAGATGGTGCCTACCTGAGCGATAGCCTTGGTGTCAGCGCATGGCTTGGACAGGGCCTTCAGCTCTTTGACGATCGCGATGGTCGCTTTGTCGATACCGCGCTTCAGATCCATCGGGTTCATGCCGGCAGCGACGGCTTTCAGGCCTTCGTTGACGATCGACTGAGCCAGAACGGTGGCGGTGGTGGTGCCGTCGCCTGCGTCATCGTTGGCACGGGAGGCAACGTCTTTGACCAGCTGCGCGCCCATGTTTTCGAAGCGGTCATCCAGTTCGATTTCTTTGGCGACGGAAACGCCGTCCTTGGTGATGGTCGGAGCGCCGAAGCTCTTCTCGATGATCACGTTACGGCCTTTCGGGCCCAGGGTCGCTTTTACTGCGTCAGCCAGGACGTTGACACCGGTGAGCATTTTCTTGCGGGCGGAATCGCCGAATTTAACTTCTTTAGCAGCCATGATCGATATTCCTTAAATACTTTGTAGTAGCGGGAAAATGAGCGGGGAATCAGCCTTCGACAACAGCGAGGATTTCGTTCTCGCTCATTACCAGCAGGTCTTCGCCGTCGACTTTCACAGTGTTGCTGCCGGAGTAAGGACCGAACACAACCTTGTCACCCACTTTCACGGACAGTGCACGCACTTCACCGTTATCCAGTACGCGGCCGGTGCCGACAGCGAGGATCTCGCCGCTGTTGGCTTTTTCAGCAGCCGAGCCTGGCAGGACGATACCGCCAGCGGTTTTCTTTTCTTCTTCGCTGCGACGGATGACGACGCGGTCATGCAGAGGACGAAGCTTCATTGTCGATCTCTCCTAATTGTGGTTTTCATCGGCCGGTGTAGTCCCGGCGGGTTTAAC
>NZ_RCNW01000398.1:9430-12785 GCF_004307605.1 Pseudomonas sp. Sample_24 | reverse complement strand
CTCAACAAACGACCATTAAGAGAGATATCATTCCGTTTATTCATGCTGTGCATTGCTGGCAATAAAGAAACAAGAACAAAAGGACCGCCCATGCTGAACAAACGCTATTTGCCATCGATCGCTGCCCTGCAGTGTTTCGAAGCCGTGACCCGGCATTTGAGCTTTACCCGGGCTGCCGAAGAATTGAACCTGACCCAGAGCGCCGTCAGCAAGCAGGTGGCACAACTGGAAGAGCTATTGCAGCACCTGTTGTTTCGCCGGGTGCGTCGGCGTCTGCAAATGACCCCGGCGGGCGATCTGTATCTGGTGGAAGTACGGAAAATCCTCACGCAGGTCGAGATGTCGACGCATTACTTGCGTTCCTACGGCGGCGAAACCGAAGTCCTGCGCGTCTCGACACCGTCGACCTTCGGCGCGCGCTGGCTGGTCCCACGCCTCAAAGGCTGGCGGCTGCGTCATCCGTCGATCCATCTGGACCTGTGCAACGAACAGGAAGCCGACGACTTGCTGCAGGGTCGCAGCGATCTGGCGTTCTACTTCGGCCAGGGGTCACGCCCCGGTACCGAATGCCTGAAGCTGTTCAGCGAAGAGTTGGTGCCTGTGTGTGCTCCCGGCAGCCTGCCGGAGGTACCGTTTGCCGACCCGACGCAACTCACCGACCTGGTCCTGCTGCAAAACGCCTCCAGGCCTCAGGCGTGGCATGACTGGTTCGACAGTCAGGGCTACCACACCGAACACAGCTACCACGGCCCGCGCTTCGAAACCTTTTATATGTGCATCCGCGCCGCTCAAGTCGGCTGTGGCGTCGCATTGCTGCCGCGCTTTCTGGTGGAAGAGGAACTGGCAGACGGCAAGCTGGTCATTCCATGGCAGCATGCAATGCCCAGCACCGACGCCTATTACCTGGCGTATCCGGAACACTCGGCGGAAGTGCCCAAGGTGCGGGATTTTGTGAAGTGGATGCTGGAGCAGGTTGATAGCCCGGATGCCGCGCAGCTTTAACGTCTTGCACTTCCCTGTGGCGAGGGGGCTTGCCCCCGCTGGCTTACGCAGCAACCCCAAAACTTGCAACTTCGAAGCCGAAGCTATTGCGACTGCTGCGCAGCCGGACGGGGGCAAGCCCCCTCGCCACAAATCCCCATAACTGCCGGGATCCGCTGCGGTTTAAAAAATTGCTGGCAATCCCAACCACCGTTATGCGCCACTAGCTCTATTCAATGCTGGAGATTCCCGTTATGAGCGAGAGCGTGTTTGCCGATCGCATCGTGCAGAACCTGCTCGACACCGACTTCTACAAACTGACGATGATGCAGGCGGTGCTGCACAACTACCCGAACGTCGAAGTCGAATGGGAGTTTCGTTGCCGTAACAGCGAGGACCTACGCCCGTATCTGGCGGAGATTCGCTACCAGATCGAGCGTTTGTCGGAATTGAGCCTGAGCGCCGATCAGCTGAGCTTCCTGGAGCGCATCAGCTTCCTGAAGCCAGACTTCCTGCGCTTTCTCGGGCTGTTTCGGTTCAACCTGCGCTACATCCACACCGGCATCGAAAATGGCGAACTGTTCATCCGCCTGCGCGGCCCGTGGCTGCATGTGATTTTGTTCGAAGTACCTTTGCTGGCGATCGTCAGCGAAGTACGCAATCGCTACCGATACCGTGAAATCGTTCTCGAACAGGCACGCGAGCAGCTGTATCGCAAGTTCGACTGGCTGACGGCCAACGCCGACAGCGACGAACTGTCGGAGCTGCAGGTCGCCGATTTCGGCACGCGTCGACGCTTCTCGTACCGCGTGCAGGAAGAAGTGGTGAATGTACTCAAGCACGACTTTCCCGGCCGTTTCGTCGGCACCAGCAACGTGCACCTGTCGCGGGAACTGGACATGAAACCGCTGGGTACCATGGCCCACGAATGGATCATGGCTCACCAGCAACTCGGCCCACGGCTGATCGACAGCCAGATTGCCGCCCTTGATTGCTGGGTCCGCGAATACCGGGGCCTGTTGGGCATCGCGCTGACCGACTGCATCACCATGGATGCCTTCCTCGGCGATTTCGATCTGTTCTTCGCCAAACTGTTCGACGGGTTGCGCCACGATTCGGGCGACCCGGTGCTGTGGGCAGAAAAGGCCATCGCCCACTATCACAAGCTCGGCATCGACCCCATGAGCAAGACGCTGACCTTCTCCGACAGTCTGACACTGCCCAAGTCCCTGGAGATATTCCGGGCGCTGCGTGGTCGGATCAATGTGAGCTTCGGCATCGGCACCAACCTGACCTGTGACATTCCGGGTGTCGAACCGATGAGCATCGTGCTTAAAATGACCGCCTGCAACGGCCAGCCGGTGGCGAAGATCTCCGACGAGCCTGGCAAGACCCACTGCAAAGATCCGAATTTCGTCGCCTATTTGCGACATGTGTTTCAGGTTCCTGCCGAATCCAGTCTATCTAGCAAGGAGTGAATTCATGCAAGCCGTACAGCGTGAGATTGCTGAGCAGCTCAAGGTTCAACCGCCGTTCGCCGATGACGCCGCCCTCGAGGCAGAGGTCGCCCGACGGATCACCTTCATTCAGGATTGCCTGATCAATTCCGGGCTCAAGACGCTGGTGCTGGGCATCAGTGGCGGGGTCGACTCCCTGACCGCGGGCTTGCTGGCCCAGCGTGCCATGCGAGAACTGCGCCAGCGTACCGGTGACGGCAACTACAAGTTCATCGCCGTGCGCCTGCCATACGAAACCCAGTTCGATGAACACGACGCCCAGGCCTCGGTGGACTTCATCAAGCCGGACGAGCGCCACACTGTGAATATCGGCCCGGCGGTCAAATCCCTGGCCAATGAAGTGGCGGCCTTTGAAGGCAAGCACGCAGTCTCGGTGGATTTCGTGCTGGGCAACACCAAGGCGCGGATGCGCATGGTCGCCCAGTACACCATCGCCGGTGCGGCCCACGGCCTGGTGATCGGCACCGACCACGCAGCGGAAGCTGTTATGGGCTTCTTCACCAAGTTCGGCGATGGCGCTTGCGACCTCGCACCGCTGAGCGGGTTGGTGAAAAACCAGGTCCGGGCGATTGCCCGCAGCTTCGGCGCCCCGGAATCACTGGTGGAAAAAGTCCCGACAGCCGACCTCGAAGACCTGTCACCGGGCAAACCGGACGAAGCCTCCCACGGCGTGACCTATGCCGAGATCGATGCCTTCCTGCATGGCAACCCGGTGCGCGAAGAAGCGTTCAAGATCATCGTCGACACCTACAACAAGACGCATCACAAGCGGGTGATGCCGTTTGCGCCTTGATGGGTGATTGAATGAAAAAGCCCGCTGAAGTGTTGAGCTTCAGCGGGCTTTTTTGCGCTGATCG
>NZ_RCNW01000398.1:0-9420 GCF_004307605.1 Pseudomonas sp. Sample_24 | reverse complement strand
GAATGAAAAAGCCCGCTGAAGTGTTGAGCTTCAGCGGGCTTTTTTGCGCTGATCGTTCCTACGCTCTGCGTGGGAATGCAGGCCGGGACGCTCCGCATCCCAAAGCGTGACGCAGAACGTCACAGGAGGCATTCCCACGCGGAGCGTGGGAACGATCATGAAACGTGTGATGCCCTTTGCGCCTTGAGGAATGAGCGAATGAAAAAGCCCGCTGAAGTGTTGAGCTTCAGCGGGCTTTTTTGCGCTGATCGTTCCTACGCTCTGCGTGGGAATGCAGGCCGGGACGCTCCGTGTCCCAACGCGTGACGCAGAACGTCGCAGGAGGCATTCCCACGAGGAGCGTGGGAACGATCATCACGCGGTGTACCTGCTTACTTCAGGGTCACAGTGCCTTTCATCATTGAGATGTGGCCCGGGAACGAGCAGAAGAAACCGTATTTTTCGTTGGCATCAAGCTTCGACACGTCGAAGGTCACCGAATCGGTTTCCTTGGCGCCGATGATCTTGGTGTGGGCGATAACCCGGGTATCGCCTTCCTTCAGGTACTGCTTGTCGATGCCGGCGCTCAAGCCGTCGGTGGCGATCGGCTGCATGTCGGCTTCTTTACTCAGCACCCAGTTATGGCCCATGACGTTTTTCGGCAAGCTGCCGGAATGGGTCAGTTCGACGGTAAAGGTCTTGCAGCTCTTGTCGATCTCAATGGCCTTGGTGTTGAAGGACATTTGGTCAGTGGAGTCAACGGTGACTTTGCACTCGGCAGCCATCAATTGGCTGCTGGCCAGTGTCAACAGGGATACCGCAACAAGTTTGGCAAACATGGTGAATCTCCAAGGCAGGGTTAACGAAAATGCGAGTGAACAGAAGACTGCCTGAAAACTTCGCAAGTTCATATGACTTGAATCAAAAATTGTATACAACTTTCGGGCTATGAGACCTATCGAAAGAATCTACCAGCCAGGCGTCTGGCCCGGCCCTATGATCAGACCGTCATTCAATCAACGGAGCGTCTGTCATGTCCCTCAATAGCCTGTTGTGCAGCCTGCTCGCCGCCTACGCCTGTGGTGCCAGCGGCACCCATGAAACGCCCGAACGGGAAGTTTAGCCCTTGGAGCGCGCAGCGCCTGCCTTTACTCTGTGGCCCTGATCGACCCTGGAGTAAGGCATGTCTTTAGCATCCGTCTGTGTATTTTGTGGTGCCAGCACCGGCACTGACCCCGCTTATCGAGAAGCGGCTGTTGCCTTGGGCCAAGCCCTGGCCGAGCGCAAGTTAACCCTGGTCTATGGCGGCGGCGCCGTGGGCTTGATGGGTATTGTGGCCGACGCCGCGCTGGCCGCCGGTGGCGAAGTCATCGGCATCATTCCGCAAAGCCTCAAGGACAAGGAAATCGGCCATAGCGGCCTGACTCGTCTGGAAGTAGTGGACGGCATGCATGCACGCAAGGCGCGAATGGCGGAACTCAGCGATGCCTTCATCGCCCTGCCCGGCGGTCTCGGTACCCTGGAGGAGCTGTTCGAAGTCTGGACCTGGGGCCAGCTCGGCTACCACGGCAAACCGCTCGGTTTGCTGGAAGTGAACGGTTTCTACAGCAAACTCACCGGTTTTCTTGATCACATCGTCGGCGAAGGCTTCGTTCGAGCGCCACACCGTGACATGCTGCAGGTGAGCGAATCGCCGCAAACGCTGCTCGATGCGCTCGATAGCTGGCAGCCGAGCGTACTGCCGAAGTGGGTCGAGCAAAAACCCGACTAACGACTCGGCACCGATACAGGGCAGAATACGCGCCGCTCAACCTCACCTTCGACCCCAGAGGATCGCCCATGGCTAAACCCAATTATTCCTTCGCTAAACGTCAGCGTGACTTGGCCAAGGAGCAGAAGAAAGAGGAAAAGCTTCAGCGCAAGAAAGCAACAGCTGAAGAAGCTGCACTGAACCCTGATGGTGAAGTGGCAGCAGAAGATGATGTTGATGCACCGAAAGATCAGGCGCCCGACGCCTGAGACCCTCAGGGCCGGACGATCTGATCAGGCCCATCGGATCTGTGTCCAGGGTTGTAGGAGCGAGCCTGCTCGCGATGAACCTGAGAGCGCCGAGGAGTGTCAGGCTTCCCGCGTTATCGTTGACGACCATCGCAACGGTGCGACGATTCGACAGGCTCGCTCCTACAATGGCTGGCGTTAATTAAGTGGCATCACGGTGACCCGAACTTCCGGGTCATGATTGCCACCGCCCAGAATCACCCCCCGCAACGGCGATACATCAGAAAAGTCCCGCCCCCATGCCAGCATGATGTGCTCCAGCGCCGGTTGCACATTGTTGGTCGGATCGAAATCCACCCAGCCGAGCAACGGACAAAATACCGACACCCAGGCATGGGATGCATCCGCACCGATCAAGCGCGGCTGGCCGGGTGGCGGCTGGGTCAGCAGGTAGCCACTGACGTAACGAGCGGCCAGCCCCCGGGAGCGTACGCACGCAAGCATCAAATGCGCGAAGTCCTGACAGACCCCGCGCCGACGCTCCAGCACTTCAACCAGCGGCGTCGCCACCTGGGTCGCCTCGGCGTCGAAAGTGAACTCGCTGAAGATCTTCTCCATCAAGGCCTGAACGCCGAGTAACAGCGGCCGCCCTGGCGGGAAGCAACTCGCGGAAAATTCGACGAAGTTGCGCTTCAAATGCACATAGGGTGATTCGAAACGGTAACGGCAGGCTTCGAGCACGTCAGACGACAGCGGCTGGCTGCTGTAGGTCAGCGCACTGCGGGTGTCCTCCCATGCGGGTGAAACATTGAAATCCGGCGCGGGCCGGGGCAGCACTTCGATCGTCAGGCTGGCATTGACCAACAGTTCATCATGAGGCCGCTCGAACGCCAGCCGGGTCAGCGGATTGCCGAACACATCCAGCTCATCACGCCGTGAGGTTGGCTGCGGACTGATCTGCAATTGCTGATCCGTGCAGCGCTGCCACGCACATGACCTTGGCCACAAATGGGCCAGCTGCTGTGCCAGGGACACCGGGCTGTCATAGTGATAATGGGTGTCGTGGAAAATCTGATAGTGAGCGCTCATCAGACAGACACCGTGCGCTGGCTGATGTCATCCACATGAGCGAAATGGCGCAAGGCCAGACGATCCGACACCTGCCCGCTGGCATCGGCGATCTCTTGCAGCAGATCGGCCAGGCCATCGAGAGCCGCGCGTACGCTGCCCTCGCCAAATAGCGAATTCTCCAGGCAGCCCAGATCAAAACGCGCCAATCGATCGACCAACAATGGCAGCCCCGCTTCGCGCGGCGCGCCAAAGTCATCGTTGAGCCGTTTGAGAGTGCGGGTCACCAACTTCAACTGGAACAGCACCGCGTGCGGGTTTTGTTCGTCGAGCAGCAACAGGTCGAGCACCGGGATCAATTGCGCCACCGCCAGATACCGCGAGCGGTAGGTAATGCTGCTGTTGCCCAGCTCCAACAGCCACTCCAGACCTGCTTGATCGAATGCCCCGGCGCCGCGCAGAAATGCCGCCAGGCTGCCACTGAGAAATTGCAGACGCTCGATACGCCGGCCGATCATCAGGAAGCGCCAGCCTTCGTCCCGGGTCATGTCATCAAGGGCAAAACCGGACAGTGCCGCCAATGACATCACCAGACGATTGAGAAAATCCAGCAACTCGCCAAAATCCGGCGAATCGGTTTCGAGCTCAATGGCCTCGCGCTGCAGTTCCACCAGGGCCTGCCAGTTCTCCCGTGAAAGTTTGCCCCGCACTTGTGAGGCCGCCCATTGCAAGCGTTGCAGGTTGGAGCGAAGGCTGAACGGCCAATCGTCACCGAGTATCGCCGCCAGCAAGCGCTCCGACAGTTCACCTTCATCGGGCAACAGCATCAGCCTTTCGCCAAGCTCGACCGCCGCTTGCAGGGCCTGCTGGTCATCACCGTCGACGTAACGTGCGAGCATGATCCGCAACAGGCGGGCGCTGTCGTCGCAACGCTCACAGTAACGGCCGAACCAGAACAGGTTCTCCACAACCCGCGATGGCAGATAGGGATCGCGTCGCACCAGATCGTGAACGCCGATGTTGCGCTGGGCCTTCCATTGTTCGCCGCTGGGCGGGCGCTCACCCAGCACCCAAGTGTCTTTGCTGGCACCGCCGCGCTGCATCGACACCACCTCAGCGTCAGCTTCTGCGGCCACGCGGGTCAAACCACCGGGAAGCACCCGGTAGCCTTCCCGGCTGGCCACTGCGTACACACGCATGCCGATGGCCCGGGGTTGCAATTGACCGCCGTCGGCTTGCCAGATCGGTGCCTGGGATAACTGCGCCAGTTCTTGCGCGACATAGGCGTAAGGCCGCGCTTGCATGCGTTCGGCCAGCTCCTGACGCTGGCTTTCACTCAGGTCCCGGCCAAATACCGGGGCAAAGCTCTGCGAAGGAAACGCCGGTTTGATCAGCAGTTCCGGCAGTTTTTCCAGGGCCTGCGCCAGCACCGGCGCTTCACCGCACCACCAGGTAGCGATGGACGGCAGAATCAGTTCTTCGCCAAACAGGAACTGATTGATCTTCGGCAGGAAACCCAACAATCCCGGTGATTCCAGCACGCCGCTGCCGAGGGCGTTGGCCACTAGCACACGCCCCTGGCGCACGGCTTCCAGCAAGCCAGGCACGCCGAGAGCCGAATCAGTGCGCAATTCCAGTGGGTCGCAGAAATCATCGTCGAGCCGACGCATCACCACATGGACCCGACGCAGTCCGCTCAGGGTTTTCAGATAGACCGTGGCATCGCGTACTGTCAGGTCGCCGCCCTCCACCAGCGGATAACCGAGCTGCCGGGCCAGGTACAGGTGTTCGAAATAGCTTTCGTTGAAACGCCCCGGTGTCAGCAACACCACCAATGGCGCGCCATCATCACTCGGCGCCTGGCGTGCCAGGGTTTCCTGAAGCGTGCGGAAGAAGCCGGCCAGATGCTGCACTTTCAGATCGCGGTACAACTCGGGAAAGGCGCGGGACACGATCGTGCGGTTTTCCAGTGCATAACCGGCACCCGACGGCGCTTGAGTGCGGTCCGCCGTGACCCACCAACGGCCATCGGGGGTACGCGCCAGATCCACCGCATACAGATGCAAAAAAGCCCCGTCAGGCGGATGGATACCCTGGCAGGGCCACAGGAAGTTGTTGTGGCCGAATACCAGTTCGGCCGGCAGCAGTCCTTCGGCGATCAGTCGCTGCGGGCCATACAGATCAGCCAGTACGGCGTTGAGCAATCGCGCACGCTGGGCAATACCGGCAGACAATCGCTCCCACTCGTCAGCGGCAATGACATGGGGTAACAGGTCGAGCTCCCACGGCCGATCGGCGCCCTTGGGGTCGGCGTAGACGTTGTAGGTGACACCGTTTTCCTGAATCTGCCGGGTCAGCAGGGCCTGACGCTGCACCAGTTGCGCTGCAGAGCTGCGCTGCAATTGGTCGAACAATCGACGCCAATGCGGGCGCACCGCGCCGCTGCCGTCGAGCAGTTCGTGATAGGTGCCCGCCGTGAGCGGGTAGCGGTCTAGCAGGTCAGGCATGGAAAGCTCGGCAGACAGCAATGAACGGTCAGACTAACGCAGGCTCATGACGCCCGGATATACGAAAAATCCGAGCGTCGCGTACGGTTTAGAAACGTCGTAAATCGAGAGTCATCGGTAGCTCGTCGTTAATTTCCAGAATCGGAATAGGAAGTTTCCCAGGCGTGTGTCCGATCCGGAAGAAACGCGCCATGCGTCGGCTCTCGGCTTCATTGGCATTCACCGGCAACGTCTCGTAATTGCGCCCGCCCGGGTGCGCGACGTGATACTGGCAACCGCCCAGTGAACGCCCCATCCACGTATCGAGCAGATCGAATACCAACGGTGCGTGCACCGGGATGGTCGGCTGCAAACAGTTGGCCGGTTGCCATGCGCGAAAACGCACGCCTGCAACGAATTCCCCAACACGCCCGGTCGGCTGCAAAGGCACCGGGATGCCGTTGCACGTCAGCAAATAGCGCTGCGGCGGCAAGCCGCTGAGCTTGACCTGAAGGCGCTCCAGCGACGAGTCCACATAACGCACCGTGCCACCGACCGCACCCTCCTCGCCCAATACGTGCCATGGCTCCAGTGCCTGGCGCAGCTCCAGCGCGATGCCGCTGACGGCGTAGTCGCCGACCTTGGGAAAACGAAATTCCAGATGCGCCGCAAACCACTCGGCCCGCACCGGATAACCGGCCGCGTTGAGGTCGACGATGACGTCGGCGAAATCCTGTTCGATAAAGTGCGGCAACAGGAACCGGTCGTGCAGCTCCGTGCCCCAGCGCGCCAGTTTTGGCGGCGCATAAGGCTCACGCCAGAACCGTGCGACCAGTGCCCGCAGCAACAATTGCTGAGCCAGGCTCATACGCGCATGCGGTGGCATTTCAAAGGCGCGCAGTTCCAGCAACCCGAGCCGCCCCGTCGCGCCGTCCGGCGAGTAGAGCTTGTCGATGCAGAACTCGGCGCGGTGGGTGTTGCCAGTGACATCGATCAGCAGGTTTCTCAGCAACCGGTCGACCAACCACGGCGCACAGTCTTCCCCCGGCTTTGGCATCTGCGCAAAGGCAATTTCCAGTTCATACAAGGCATCGTTTCGCGCCTCGTCGACGCGCGGCGCCTGGGACGTCGGCCCGATGAACAGCCCGGAAAACAGGTAGGACAGCGAAGGATGGTTATGCCAGTAACTGATCAGGCTGCGCAGCAAATCCGGACGACGCAGAAACGGCGAGTCAGCAGGTGTCGCGCCACCCAGTACGAAATGGTTACCGCCGCCAGTTCCGGTGTGCCGTCCATCAATCAGGAATTTCTCGGTGGTCAGTCGGGTCTGGCGCGCTTCTTCATAGAGGAACTCGGTGCGCTCGACCAACTCATCCCAGGTCGCGGACGGCTGAACGTTGACCTCGATCACGCCCGGATCCGGGGTGATGCGAAAGTTGCTTAATCGCGGATCGCTCGGCGGCTCATAACCTTCCAGCAGCACCGGACAACGCAGCTCTTCAGCAGTGGCTTCAATGGCAGCCACCAGTTCCAGATAATCCTCGACCCGTTCCAGTGGCGGCATGAACAGATACAACCGGCCTTCCCGCGCCTCGGCGCAGAACGCGGTGCGGGTCAGCCAGTCCGCGGATTCGTCGATTTTCGGGGCACGATCCTCAATCAGCGCCGCCGCGCCCTGATTCTGCGACTGTGCCATGTCGGGTAGCGGTGGGAACGTCTGATTCGGGTCTTGCGGATGAATGAACGGATACTCCGCCGCTTTCACCCACGGCTGCGAACCCAGCGGCAACCGATAGCCCAGTGGCGAGTCTCCCGGCACCAAACGGCAATGCTCGTCGCGCAAATACCAGCGGCCGCTCTGCCACTGATCGCCCTTGGCGGTGCGTGCCAGCGGCAGGACCTGGCCGATGACTTTGTCCAGACCCTGGCTGAAAACTTTGCGCAGTCGTGCACGCTCCAGGGGTTCCTCAAGACGCGAGTCTTCGGCGCTGACATTTTGCGGCAACGTGCCCTCGCGCCAGAGGTAATAGAAATTGTCTTCGTAGGCTGGAAACACAAAGCGTGTGGGAATCTTCAGGCGCTCTGCAACGCTCGCCAGAAAACGCCCGGCCAGTTCGCCGGTCGCACCGTAGTCTTCGTGCTCGTCGGCAATCAGCGCGCTGTTGTTCCAGATCGGCGCGCCGTCACGGCGCCAGTAGCAATTGAGCGACCAGCGCGGCAGCTGTTCGCCGGGGTACCACTTACCCTGGCCGAAATGCACCAGTCCCTGCGGCGCGTAGCGTTTTCGCATGCGCTGGAACAGCTCGGCGGACAGACGCCGTTTTTCCGGCCCCAGGGCCGCGGTATTCCATTCGGCGCCATCCGGGTCATCAATCGAGACGAACGTCGGCTCACCGCCCATGGTCAAGCGCACATCGCCTTCCAGCAGGTCGGCGTCGATTTGCCGGCCCAAAGCCTGAATCGCCAGCCATTGATCGTCGGTGTAAGGCTTGGTGACGCGGGGCGCCTCCCAAATTCGCTCAACTGACATCTCGTGGCTGAACGCGCACTCGCACGGTTCCACCAGCCCCGTGATCGGCGCCGCAGAGGACGGATCGGGACTACAGGCCAACGGTATGTGTCCTTCGCCGGCAAACAGCCCGGAGGTGGCATCCAGACCAATCCAGCCAGCGCCGGGCAAGTACACCTCGCACCAGGCGTGCAAGTCGGTGAAGTCGACATCAGTACCCGAGGGGCCGTCGAGGCTTTTCACGTCGGCGGTCAGCTGGATCAGGTAACCGGAAACGAAACGTGCTGCCAGCCCGAGGTTGCGCAGCAACTGCACCAGCAGCCACGCGGAATCGCGGCACGAACCGGAGCTTTGTTCGAGGGTGAACTCAGGCGTTTGCACGCCCGGCTCCATGCGGATCAGGTAGTCGATGTCTTCACTCAGGCGCTGGTTGAGCGCGACGAGGAAATCGACACTGGGCAGCGGCGTGCGATCGATACTTTCCACATACGCCTTGAACTTTGGCGTAAGGGGCAAGGTTTCCAGGTACGGCGCCAGTTCTTTGCGCTCATCGGCGGCGTAAGTGAACGGGATTTTTTCCGCGTAGGGCTCAAGAAAGAAGTCGAAGGGATTGAACACCGCCATTTCGGCGAGCAGATCGACTTCGATCCGCAGCTCATCGGTTTTCTCCGGGAACACCAACCGCGCCAGGTAATTGCCCTGAGGGTCTTGCTGCCAGTTGATGAAATGCTGCTCGGGCGAGATTTTCAGCGCATAGGACAGAATCCGCGTGCGGCTGTGGGCTGCCGGACGCAGGCGAACGATCTGTGGCCCCAGCTCCACAGCACGGTCGTAGCGGTAATGCGTGACGTGGTGCAATGCGACATGTATCGACACGGCGTGCCTCCTGCGAGCCCTAAGCGTTATGGAAAGCGCGCAAGACTTATGCCATCCAGCAGCGCTGGCGCTTTCTTCGATTGCCTGAGGCAGTACAGCACCAAAATCGGGCGAGGCGGGAAAATGCTTTGAATCGATTGCACGTATTTGTGGCACACCCACGATCGTTCCCACGCTCCTGCGTGGGAATGCAGCCCGTGACGCTCCGCGTCACAGGTGGGTTGGAATGGTTACAGTGGCGCGGCTGGAACGCGGAGCGTCCCTAGAGGCATTCCCACGCAGAGCGTGGGAGCGATCACGCCAACCCGAAGGTTGGCGTTCTGTTCAGCTCAAGCGCGGCTTAGCGCGGCACGACCGGCTTGCGGGTCGGCTTTGGTCCTTTGCCTTTGGCCGCATCCTTGCGTTCCTTGGCTGCCTGCTGATTGCGGGCAAACGCCGCAGCCTTGGCTTGTTCACGCTTGTCCCACGGGTTGCCGCCATCGCTGGCGCGCGGTGGCAGGCCGG
>NZ_RCNW01000140.1:0-12868 GCF_004307605.1 Pseudomonas sp. Sample_24 | reverse complement strand
GCCCTGAGGTTCGAGGATGCCGTGCTCGACGATTTCGATCACGTAGACGTCCGACAAATCGGCCGCCTCACAGAATTCTGCCAGGTCCAGTTGAACGATCAGGGGGCTGCTCATGATGGGCTACTCCGTCGTCGGGTTCAGAAGTTCTCTCGCGGATTGAAGGCGGCTTTCTTCGCCAGTTCCTGCCACAGCGCCTTGACCTCATCGTCGGAGGCTTTGGGCATCACGGCCTTGAGCTGCACGAACAGATAACCGCGTTCGCCGGCCTTGTTCAGCAGGCCGTGGCCCTTGGCGCGCATGCGCTGGCCATTCTGGCTGCCGGCCGGGACCTTGAGGTTGATCTTGCCGGTCAGCGTTGGCACCGCCACTTCAGTGCCCAGCGCCAGCTCCCACGGTGCCAGGGGCAACGTGATGATCAGGTTCTCGCCTTCGACGTCGAATTTCGGATGCGGCGCAAACCGAATGGTCAGGTACAGATCGCCATTGGCACCACCACCGACACCCGGTGCGCCCTGGCCCTTGAGCCGGATGCGCTCGCCGTCGCTCACGCCGGCGGGAATCTTCACATTCAGGCTTTTCGGGGTATTGCTGACGTGCTGGCCGGCGGCGTTGTATTGCGGTACCTGGAAAGTGACCTTCTTCGATTCGTTCGAGAGGGTTTCTTCAAGAAAAATCCCCAGTTCCATTTCCACGTCTTGCCCTCTGCGTCCGCTGCTGCGACGCGACTGTCCAGCGCCAAAACCGGGGCCACGGTTACCGAAGATCGAACTGAAGAAATCCGAGAAATCGCCGGTGTCCTGACCACCGCCACCGAAACCGCCACGGCTCTGCCAGCCCGGTGGTCCCTGGAACGGCTGGCCATGCTGGCCATAACGGCGCAGGTCGTCGTATTCGGCACGCTTGTCGGCGCTTTTCAGGGCTTCATAGGCTTCAGAGGCGTCCTTGAACTTGGCCTCGGCGTCCTTTTCCTTGCTGACATCGGGGTGGTATTTGCGGGCGAGCTTGCGATAGGCGGCCTTGATCGCCTTGTCGTCCGCCGTCGGCTCCACGCCGAGAATCTTGTAATAGTCTTTGAAGTCCATCGCTCGAATCACCATCCGTTATCGAAATCGCGCTACCTGCCACAGCATGCGCCTGTTTGCAGCGCAGGGCTTGACCAATCTCAAGTTTGTGACCGGGCAGCGCATCAGAAGTTTATCGGCAGCGGGCGGGGCTTCTTGCGGTTGCCCCAGGCTGTCCGGTTGATGCAGGGTAGTTTGGGGGTGCCGAGGCATCTTTCAAGGCGCCGAAAGGCAAGATTTAGCGGATAGTCGGCCTTCGATTCTGTGCCGCACTGACATACACTGCGCGGCCGTTTTTTAACCGGAACTTGAAAGACATGAACAACGCATCTCCAGCCCGTGCCGTTGGTATCGATTTTGGCACGTCCAACTCCACTGTCGGCTGGCTGCGTCCCGGCGTGGAAACGCTGATCGCGCTGGAGGACGACAAGATCACCCTGCCGTCGGTGGTGTTCTTCAACATCGAAGAACGCCGCCCGGTGTACGGCCGGCTGGCGCTGCACGAGTACCTGGAAGGCTACGAAGGCCGGTTGATGCGCTCGCTCAAGAGCCTGCTGGGTTCCAAGCTGATCAAGCACGACACCAGTGTCCTGGGCACGGCGATGCCATTCAAGGACCTGCTCGGGCTGTTCATCGGCCAGTTGAAGAAGCGCGCCGAAGCCACCGCCGGTCGGGAATTCGAAGAAGTGGTGCTGGGGCGTCCGGTGTTCTTTGTCGACGACGACGAAATGGCTGACCAGGAAGCGGAAAACACGCTGGTGGACGTGGCCCGCGCCATCGGTTTCAAGGAAGTCTCGTTCCAGTACGAACCGATTGCCGCGGCGTTCGACTACGAGTCGACCATCGAAAAAGAAGAGCTGGTGCTGATCGTCGACATCGGCGGTGGTACTTCCGACTTCTCGCTGGTGCGCCTGTCCCCGGAACGCCGCAACCACGACAACCGTCACGATGACATCCTCGCCACCGGCGGCGTGCACATCGGCGGGACCGACTTCGACAAACAACTGAGCCTGCAAGGCCTGATGCCGCTGTTCGGCTACGGCAGCCGCATGAAGAGCGGCGCCTACATGCCGACCAGCCACCACATGAACCTGGCGACCTGGCACACGATCAACTCGGTGTACTCGCAGAAATCCACGCTGGCGCTGGGCAGCATGCGCTACGACATCGAAGACACCGGCGGCATCGATCGCCTGTTCAAGCTGATCGAGCAGCGCGCCGGGCACTGGCTGGCAATGGAAGTCGAAGAAACCAAAATTCAGTTGACCCATGCTGACAGCCGCCATGTGCCGCTGGACCGCATCGAACCCGGGTTGAGCGTGGAGCTGAGTCGCGCCCTGTTCGAATCGGCCATCGACAACCTGCTCGAACGCGTGCGCAACAGCGTCACCCAGTTGCTGGCGGACGCCGATGTGCGGGTCGATCAGGTGGATACGGTGTTCTTTACCGGTGGCTCGAGCGGCATCCCGGCACTGCGCAACAGCGTCTCGGCGATGTTGCCGAATGCGCGGCATGTGGAAGGCAACATCTTTGGCAGCATCGGCAGCGGTCTGGCGATCGAGGCTGCAAAACGCTACGGCCCGATGGGCTGATCCAGAACCGAGTTAATGATCGTTCCCACGCTCTGCGTGGGAATGCCGCCATGGACGCTCTGCGTCCGCTGTTGAGGCTGTGACGCGGAGCGTCACGGGATGCATTTCCACGCAGAGCGTGGGAATGATCGGGCGGGGTTACACCATCCCCACCTGCTTCAACTCACTCTTCAGATACGCGTAGTAGATCGGCCCCGCCACCACACCCGGCAGGCCGAACGCGGCCTCGAACACCAGCATCGCCAAGAGCAACTCCCACGACTTGGCACTGATCTGCCCGCCGACGATGCGCGCGTTGAGGAAGTACTCGAGCTTGTGGATGACGATCAGGTAGCCCAGCGCTGCCATCGCCACCCAGATCGACAGCGACAGGCCGACGATGGTGATCAGGGTGTTCGACATCAGGTTGCCGATCACTGGCAACAGGCCGAGCAGGAAGGTCAGGACGATCAGGGTCTTGGTCAGCGGCAGCTTGATGCCGAACATCGGCAGCACCACCGCCAGGAAGATCCCGGTGAAGAAGGTGTTGAGCAGGGAAATCTTGATCTGCGCGAACACGATGTTGCGAAAGGCCTGGACCAGCAGGTGCAGGCGATCGAACAGTGCGGCGGCCAGCGGCTTGCGCTTGGTCAGGTCGGGAATGCGCTGCAAGGCGATGATCGCGCCCAGCACCATGCCAATCAGCAGCGTCACGAACATGTGCGCCGCGTCCTTGCCCACCAGCTGCAAATCGCTGAGGTGCTTGCTGATCCATTCGCCAATCGCCACCCGGAACTCGGCGGCGCTGGCCGGCAGATAGGCGTCGATGAACGGCGGCAATTGCCCGCGTGCGCGGTCGACCACGCCCATGAATTTGTCCAGGGAAGCCCCGGGATTTTCTGCTTCGTGCAGCAGGAAGCTGATGGCGCCGGCGAAAACCAGCGCCAGCACACTGACAATCAACGTCCCCAGCAACGCCACTGCCAGCCAGCGCGCACGGCGCCCTTCGATCAACCGCTGCAACTGCGGGGTGAGCATGTTGACCAGTTCGAACACCAGCAACCCGGCCAGCAGGCTGGGCAGCAATCGCAGCGGGATAACCAGCAGCAGTCCGCCAAAAATAATGACCCAGCTGATGACCAGCAAAACTTGACGCTGAGAAAACGTTGGCATACAGCCTCAAAACGAACGGCGTAAAAGGATTGGCAGTCTGCCAGCGATCCGGTGTCAGCACTAGGGATTGTGTGGGGCGACCTTGGTCTGGGTTCTGGCTATTTTTTCTTCAGGCAATCGCTCATGAACGCCTTGCGCTCATCACCCTTCAAGGCCTTGGTGGCGGCATCGGCATTGCAGGTTTTCATTTTCTCTTGCTGCGGGGTCAAGGCTTTGCCGGCATCGTTGGCCGCCGGGGTGGCCTTGAGGCAATTGCTCATGAAGGCTTTGCGTTCATCGCCCTTGAGGGTTTTGGCAGTCGCCTCGGCGTTGCAGGTGGTCATCTTGTTCTGTTGGTCAGTGGCGGCGAAGCCCTGGGAACAGAGCAGCAAACCGATCATCAATAAAGGGGCACGCAACATTTGCATGGAGTTTTCTCCTTATCGCCGCACCAAGGGGAACGGCCTTGCTCTGGAGTGTAGACAACGCCTGTTACACCTTCCTGTTCGTCAAATGACTGCGTCGATACTGCTCCGGCGTGCACCCGGCTTGACGCTGGAACATCGCGATAAACGCCGAACCGGTGCTGTAGCCCATGTCGAAGGCAACGTCCTGGACACTGCGGTTGCTGTCCAGGGCCTCGATGGCGGCGAGAAAACGCACACGCTGGCGCCACTCGCCGAAGCTCATGCCCAACTCACGCACGAACTGCCGCGCCAGGGTGCGCTCACTGACATGAATCTGCGCGGCCCAATCCGCCAGGGGCCGGTTATCCCCGGGTTCGGCCTGCAAGGCTTCGAGGATACTCAGCAACCCGGCACTGCGGGCGTAGGGTAAATAGCACTCATGCACCGGCGCCTGCTTCAGTTGATCGACCAGCACTTGGGCCAGACGTTGGTCTGCCTCCTGCCTCGGCACCTTTACGTCCCGGGCAGCGAAGTCCTTGAGGATTGCCTTGAGGATGTCGCTGATGGCGAGGGTGCAGGCTTGTTGCGGTAAATCGGCGCACATCGTCGGCGCCAGGCACACCGCTCGATAATTGATCGGCTGATGGCTGTAAAAGCTGTGCTCAGTCTCGGGCGGCACCCACACTGCGTACTGCGGCGGCGACATGAAGCGGCTGCCGCCAATCTCCATGTGCAACACACCATGTGCCGAGTATTCCAGCGTGCCCCACGGATGCCGGTGGGCCGAGGCAAAGCGGTGCGCATCGAAATCGGCGTAGCGGAAATACACGGGGGCAGGCAGTTCGCTGAAATCCAGCAGGTCGATGTGTTTACGGGTCATGCTGTCCGGATTCAGGGGCAGGTTGTCTGGATTGAAGTATAGGCTCGTATCCAGACAGAGGATAATTGCCCTTCATTAACGTTCTGGTTTTTCCCGATGCAATACGCTTATCCCCTGTTGGCCATCTTTATCTGGGCCGGCAACACCGTGATCACCAAAATGTCGGCCGGGGCGATCTTCCCCGCCGAGATCGGATTCTACCGCTGGCTGCTCGCCGGTTTGTTGTTCACACCTTTCATGCTCAAACCGGTGATCGCGCACTGGCCAGCGATTCGCCCGAACCTGGGCAAGATTTTCATCCTCGGCGTGCTTGGCATGGCGGTCTATCAGAGCCTGGCGTACTTCGCCGCGGCCCTGACCTCAGCCACCAACATGGGCATCATCCTGTCCTTGATGCCGCTGATGTCGCTGGCCATGGCGATCATCAGCCTCGGCCAGCGCCTGACCGCCGGCGCACTGGCCGGTGCGGTGCTGTCGTTTGCCGGGGTGTTGGTGGTGGTGTCCTCCGGCAGCCTCGGCTTGCTGCTGGAACACGGCGTGAACCTGGGCGACGCGATGATGCTGGTGGCAACGCTGGCCTACGCGGTCTACAGCACCCTGCTGAAAAAATGGCAGCTGAAATTGCCGCCGCTGGTGTTGCTTTACTTGCAGGTGCTGGTGGCGGTAGTGGTGTTGTTTCCGCTGTTCCTCGCATCAGCGAAAGTCGGTCCGACTTTGCACAATATTCCGCTGGTGCTGTATGCCTGCCTGTTGGCTTCGATGGTCGCGCCACTGGCATGGATGCAGGCGGTGGTGCGCTTGGGGCCGAGTCGGACGGTGATGTTTTTCAATTTGCTGCCGGTGATTACTGCGCTGATCGCGGCGGTGGTGCTGCGTGAGCAGCTGGCGCTGTATCACTTGGTGGGCGGGGTATTGACGTTGGGTGGGGTGATTGTTTCCGAGCGTTGGACCACCGTGTTAGGCCGCAAGGTCAGCGTTGCCTGATTTGCCGCCATCGCTGGCAAGCCAGCTCCCACAGGTTTTCGGTTGCTCACAGAAATCACATCCGACACAAAACCTGTGGGAGCGTGGCTTGCCCGCGATGAACGATAACGCGATCTAAAGCCCGGCCGCTTTCAGCCGCGCCGCATGCTCCAAAAACAAACGTATCGGCTCGGCGCCCTTGCCGACCAATCCCAGTGACTGATTGACGATGTCGAAGTGATCCAGCGGAAAATCGTCGCCAATCACCGTTCCCAGGTGCGAGCTGTAGCGGCCGACCATTCCGTCGCAATGTCCGGCTTCGCGCACGAAGGTTTTGGCGAACAACCGGCAACTGCGGTTGGTGCCATCGAACAGGTTGCGCCCGCGATCGGTCTTGCCTGGTTGCAGAGTCCCGGACCAGGAGTAGTAACGTACCCCGTTCACTTCTTCCGGGCCGTGCCCGCCCCACGTCTCGGGCAGGCCCTGTGGATAACGCTGATTGAACAGCGCGACGCCTTCTGTGGTAAGTGAATGGTGCGATCCATGAACGTCCACCGGCAACTTCGGCCCGTGATAACCGGTATCGAGCAGACACATCAAGGCATTGATCACTCGCAACAACCAGCTCAGCAAGCGGCCCTTGAGACTGTCATGGGCATAGTGCCGGTGCAGGTAATCGGCCAGCTCCGAACCATGGTTCGGGCCCGCGACCGAAGTGACCGAGGCGACCAGGTCCGGACGTTTGGCCGCCGCGTATCGGGCGGTCAGCGAGCCCTGGCTGTGGCCGATCAGGTTGACCTTGTCGGCCCCGGTCTCGCGCAGAATCTCCTCGATCCGCGCCAGCAATTGCTCACCACGTACCTCGTTGGAATTGAGCGGCGACACCTGCACCGCGAACACCACGGCACCACCACGACGCAGCGCCTCGACGATGCCGTACCAGTACGGGTAGAGCACCAGACGGATAAACCCGAGCATTCCCGGGACCAGCACCATTGGATAACGCGGGGCAGAACCTTGCGACATGGGCGGACATCCTTGTGATCGAGAGGTGACGCAAGGCGTGATGCAAGACACCCGCCAAGCATCGCCAGCGAACATGACAACTCGACGACCAGTCTATGACATCCCGCCTACTTCAGCCCCGCCACTCCCGCCACGATCAGCCCCACCGACAGCAACTTGACAGCGGTCAGGCTTTCACCCAGCAACACAAACCCGAGAAACACCGTGCCCAGCGAACCAATGGCAGTCCAGATCGGGTAAGCGATGCTCACCGGCAACTCACGCATGGCCAGGGTCAGGAAGTAGATCCCGGCCACCGCCGCCACCACGGTGATCAGCGATGGCCAGAGCCGGGTGAAGCCCTCGGCGTACTTCATGCCCATGGCGAACGTGACTTCGAACCCGGCGGCGATCAGTAAAAACAGCCAGGCCATCTAGAACTCCCTGGCCAGCGCCAGCAAGCGCTGTTCGGCCTCGGCGGCGGACACCGCGAAGGTCCGCGCCTCGGACTCCTCGCCCTCGGCGGCGACCACGGTGACGTCGGTGATGCCAATGAACCCCAACACTGTGCGCAGCAACGTGTCGGCGTGATTCATGGCTTCCAGCTCACCGCCAGGGCCAAAACCGAAGCCGCCACGGCTGCTGATGATCAGCGCCTTTTTGCCCTGCACCAAAGGTTCGTATTGAGCCACGCCATTGTCCAGCGTGTGATTGAAGGTCAGGCCGAGCCGCACGATCTGATCGATCCATGCTTTGAGGCCGCTAGGCACGCTGAAGTTGTGCATCGGTGTAGAAATCACCAGCACATCGTGGCCGAGCAACTCCCCGACCAGCTCATCGCTGAACGCCAGATCCGCTTGCATCGACAAGGGGCGGGCCTCGGGCTCGGGATAAAACGCCGCAGCCACGAATGCTTCGTTGACCGGCGGAATCAACGCCCGACCCACTTCCCGGCGAGTCAATTGCACCTGCGGATTGCGCGCCTGCAACGCCGAAAGAAACACCTCGGCCAATCGCCGCGAGTGCGAACGTTCACCCCGTGGGCTGGCATGCACTGCAAGAATTTTACTCATCTGAATCTCCTCAAGGTCTAGACTGAAAACACAAGTGGCTGCAGATTGACGCGGACTGCCTCAGTCATTCAAATGAGCAAAAATCAGTCGGGATGAATCCATTTCATCCGTGGAGAAATCAATGTTTGCTTCGTTGCCGCTGACTGCCTTGCGCGCCTTTGAATCCGCCTCACGCCTGCTTAGCTTCAAGGCGGCCGCCGAAGAACTGTCAGTGACACCCACGGCGGTGTCCCATCAGATCCGCTCGCTGGAAACCTGGCTCGGGGTGCCGCTGTTCGAACGCCTGCCCCGTCGGGTGCGCCTGACTGAATGCGGCGAACGGCTGTTCCGCAGCCTGCACGGTGCTTTTCTCGATGTGGCGCAAAGCGTCGATACCCTGCGCCCGCAACGCAGCGGAACCAGTCTGACGATCTCCACCACCGCTGCTTTCGCCGCCCTTTGGCTGGTCCCTCGCCTGGGACGTTTCTATGCCCGGCACCCGAATATCAACGTACGCCTGGACACCCATTGCGAAGTTATCGACCTGCATCAGGACGCCAGCGTCGATCTGGTGGTGCGCTACAGCCTCGAAACATATCCCCATCTTTATGGTTCATGCCTGTTCGATGAGTCCTTCGGCGTCTACGGCTCGCCAGAACAGGTGGCGCTGGCGTCAACCCGAGCACCGACGCTGATCAGCGTGCATTGGCATAACTCCAAGCTCTATGCCCATGGCTGGGAGGCCTGGTGCGCGCAGTCCGGCGAAACCTGGCTGGCCGGCCAACCCGCCGTGCGCGAATACGACGAAGAGCATTACGCCCTGCAAGCGGCCATCGCCGGGCAGGGCCTGGTGTTGGCGAGCAATATCCTGGTGTCGGAAAGTGTGGCCAGCGGATTGTTGCTGGCTTATCGCGGTGACGTGCAAGTGGATGGCGCCGGTTACAGCGCGTTATGCGTGCCGGGACGCGAGCGACATCCTCCGGTGCGGGCGTTTTTTGCGTGGTTGAGGGAGGAGGCGCTGGCGTCGGGGCATGCCTTGGCATGAGACTGCCCTTTCGCGAGCCTCGATTATTTTGTCGGTTTGACGGTCACCGGCGCCTTGCCCGATTTCATCTGCTCCAGCAACGGCGCGCACTGATTCGGCTCGCCGCCACTCGGTGCCACCAACGCCAGCAGCCCCGCTGCGGGTGCAGCAATCACCCCCAACGCCACCATCCCGGCCCCGCGCAACATCAACGGCACTGCTTTCACACCTGCATCCGGCTTGATGAACTTGCCACGCACGTACAGCGGCGAACGTAACGAAATCAAACGCCAGCCCTTGGACTCCGGCGTGATGGTCAAGTCCAGTTGCTCAGTGGCCATGTTCGCTGTGCCATCGATATAGATGATCGCGTTCTCGGTATCGAAGACGAACAGGCGCGTGGTCGCCAGACCATTCTTGATGTCGAAGTCAGAGGCTGCGCAGTTGATCTTCACTTCCTTGTCACCGAAGATTTTGCCGACCACGTAGTTACCGACGTTCAACCCCGCCAACTCCATCAATTCGCGGCTGATGGCGCCATCGTTGATCAGCATTTTCAAGTTGCCGTTGGCACTGCCCAACAACGCGGCCACCGAATTGCCGCGACCGGTGATGTCGGCGTCGCCATTGAGCTCGCCGAAACTGGTTTTCATCGGCTCGAAGGTCGGGAACAACTGCTTGAGCTTGAAACCGCGAGCAGTGATTTTCGCCCGCCCTTCCAATGGCTCGGTGTGACCATTCAGACGAATCTGCGCCTCCAGGTTACCGCCAGCCACACCGAAGCGCAGCGGTTCGAGACTGAGCACGCCATCGGTCAGCACCAAGTGCGTGTAGAGATCGTTGAAGGGCAGTTTTTCGCTATGAACGATGCGTTTGCCGGTGAACTCGACGTCGGCATCCATATCGCGCCAGCGGTCGGTCTTGAACGCTTCGACCGGCAGCACCTTGTCCGCCGGCTGTTTGCTGTCACCGCCACGGGCTTTCTGCTTGGCATTGGAGTCGGCACCGATCAGTGGGGCCAGGTCAGCAAACAGCAGTTGGTTAGACAGCAACGAGCCGCTGAGCTTTGGTCGTGGCTGACCCGCGACGTAAGTCAAATCGCCGTGGATGTCACTTTCGCCAATCTTGCCGTTGAATGCTTCATAACGGAACACCGCCCCGCCAGGCTCATGCAACTTGGCGATCAAGTGGCCGTCAGTGGCGTACGGCGGCGTATCCGGCAAGGTAACGCCGGTCAACGGGTAGAGATTACCCAGGCTGGTGCCGGCCAATTTGAGCTGTAAGTCCAGAGCGCCCAGGCTCATCGGATCGGTCAGGGTGCCGGCCAGTTCGACGCTGGTATCGCCGATTTTCGCCTGTGCCTGAAGTGGAAATGGCCTGGTCGCATCCTGCAGTGCCAGCAGACCACCGATCTTGCCTTGACCGGCGAGTGTCTGGCCGTGGTATTGGCCTTTGACCTTCAGGCCAAACGCGTAGTCCATCGGCGCGCCGCCCCGCTGCGAAGCGTTTTTCGCGGCTTTGACACCGACGATGTCACTGAAGGGAATCGGCTTGCCCAACGGGTCGATCAACAAGTCGAGCTGCGTCTTCAGGTTTTGATCGTCGAGGGTGACATGGCCCTTGTCGAAGCCTATGGCACCGATATCAACGACCCACGGGGAAGGTTCGGCGTTCGGGTCCTTGGGGTCGAACCTGAACACCCAGTTGGCACGCCCGTCGGCCAGGCGCTGCAGTTTGGCATTGGGTTCAGTGAGATCGATGCGCGGGATGACCACACGCTGCCCCAGCAAGGCCAACGGCGAGATGCGCAGCTCAACCCGTTTGAGACTGGCCATCTGCGGCGTTTTCGACCAGTCCGGGTTGCCAAGGGTCAGGTCTTCAGCCACGACATGCGGCCACGGCACCCAGGCCCGCCAGCCGCCTTCGTCGAGCTCGCGACGCCAGATCACCGCCAGGTTGCCGTTGATGGCGAATGGACGATGTAACTCTTCGGAGACTTTGGCGTTGAGGGGGGGCTTGATCCGGTTCCAGTCGAAAAACACGATGATCAGCACCAGCACAGCCAGTAATACAACGAGACTGGCCAGGGACCAGGTGAGAATTCTACGGGTGCGCGTCATTGCACAAAGCTCCTGATACAACTGAACGCCCCGACGGCGACGCCCATGAGAAACGCCGGGCCAAAACCGACCCGCTATGGAATCTACGACTGAAAAACGCTCGGCAGGTTTAATCGAATAACCGATTTTGCCGCAACCACCCCTTCACTTGCGCTCTCTTTTCGCCCTCAGCGTTACCGGGCCCGCACTTTTGCGCGGCGTGAGTGAGTCGAAAATACCCACCGCGGTGCAAAAGCACCGCCCGCAAAGCCCCGATCTACAAGGCCTGCAGAGAACAATCAATTCCGTTGATTATTACCATTGCGTTTATGAACTTTTATATCGACTTATCGAGAGTAGCATTGCCCTCGTACCCAATTTATTGCCCTCCTACGGAGCACCTCATCATGAAACGCCAATTGCTACTCAGTCTTACCCTCTCAATGCTGGCCAGTACGGCTTTCGCCCTGCCAGCCGCTGAACAGGCTACTCCACAAGCCAAAGATCACCACTCGGTATTCAGCCAGACTGTCGCTGCCGATGGTTCTGACCGCACGCCGGGCCAAACTCTGGCTGAAGGCGGTAACGATCGCCTGAAAGAAAAAAACCTGATCACTGAAGACGGCTACGACCAAACCCCACAAGGTCAAACGGTTGCCGCTGACGGTTCCGACCGCACGCCGGGCCAAACCCTTGCAGCCGATGGCTCCGACCGCACTCCGGGCCAAACCCTCGCCGCTGACGGCTCCGATCGCACTCCTGGCCAAACCCTCGCCGCTGACGGCTCCGATCGCACTCCTGGCCAAACACTGGCCGAAGGTGGTGGTGATCGTGTGATCGAACGCAACAGCACCATGAGCTAAGCCCCATGGCCGCCCTGAAAAAAAGCCCAATCAGCGGATTGGGCTTTTGACTGTCTGGATATTGCGTTTGTAACAGCCGAATTCTTCCCCGCTCGATCTCCCTATCCTCGTTCGACGCCAGCGAAGCCGATTTGCTAGAGTGCGCCGCTGTCTACTTCAGAAAACACCCTTGCAATGCTGCCCCGCGCCGAACAGAAACAACAAACCCGCAACGCCCTGATGGACGCTGCTCGCCATTTGATGGAAGGCGGCCGAGGATTCGGCAGCCTGAGCCTGCGTGAAGTGGCGAAAACCGCCGGGATCGTGCCCACCGGTTTCTACCGGCATTTCGCCGACATGGACGAACTGGGCCTGGTGCTGGTCAGCGAGGTTGGCCAGACTTTCCGCGAAACCATTCGCCTGGTACGGCACAACGAGTTTGTCATGGGCGGCATCATCGATGCGTCGGTGCGGATCTTTCTCGATGTGGTGTCAGCCAATCGTTCGCAGTTCCTGTTTCTCGCCCGCGAACAATATGGCGGCTCGTTGCCGGTGCGCCAGGCCATCGGCCGCTTGCGCGAAGACATCAGCTCCGACCTGGCCGCCGACCTGTCGCTGATGCCCAAGCTGCAACACCTGGACATCGCCGGGTTGAGCGTCATGGCCGACCTGATCGTCAAAAGCGTGTTTGCCACATTGCCCGACATCATCGACCCGCCGGCCGAGGCGCTGCCTGAACACTTGACGCCCCAGGCGAAGATCACCCAGCAGCTGCGCTTCATCTTTATCGGCCTCAAGCACTGGCAAGGGCT
>NZ_RCNW01000294.1:0-1806 GCF_004307605.1 Pseudomonas sp. Sample_24 | reverse complement strand
AACCACCGATGGTGCCCAGGCCTTGTACCGGCGGTGGCGGGAAGATCGCCATGTAGGCTTCCTGAATCCCGGCGTACTGGCCGTTCAAGGCACCGGCGATGGCACCGGCGGACATGCTCGGGTCTTTGCGCTCGTCGAACGGTTTCAAGGTCACGAACACGATGCCGGCGTTCGGGCTGTTGGTGAAACCGTTGATCGACAGGCCAGGGAATGCCACGGCACTTTCCACGCCAGGCTGTTTCAGCGCCAGGTCGGACATGCGCTTGATCACGTCTTCGGTACGGTCCAGGCTCGCCGCATCCGGCAATTGAGCGAAGGCCACCAGGTATTGCTTGTCCTGGCCGGGTACGAAACCGGTCGGGGTGCTGGAAAAACCGAAGAAGGTCAGGACCATCAGGCCGGCATACAGCAGCAGGGCGATACCGCTTGAGCGGATCACACGGGCAACGGTGCCGACATAACCGTGGCTGGCCTTTTCGAAGAAACGGTTGAACGGGCGGAACAACCAGCCGCCAAACATCTTGTCCAGCACCTTGGAGAAACGATCCTTCGGTGCGTCATGGCCCTTGAGCAATACCGCAGCCAGTGCCGGCGACAGGGTCAGCGAGTTGAAGGCCGAAATCACCGTCGAAATCGCAATGGTCAAGGCGAACTGCTTATAGAACTGACCCGTCAGGCCAGAAATGAACGCCGCCGGTACGAACACCGCACACAGCACCAGCGCCGTGGCGATGATCGGGCCGGTGACCTCGCCCATGGCTTTTTTGGTCGCTTCGACCGGCGTCAGTCCGAGTTCAATGTTGCGCTCGACGTTCTCCACCACCACGATCGCATCGTCGACCACGATACCGATCGCCAATACCAGGCCGAACAACGACAGGGCGTTGAGCGAGAATCCGAACAAGTGCATCACCGCAAACGTACCGATCAACGATACCGGCACCGCAACCAACGGAATGATCGATGCGCGCCAGGTTTGCAGGAACAGGATCACCACCAGCACCACGAGGATCAGCGCTTCGAAGAGGGTATGCACCACTGCCTCGATGGAACCGCGCACGAAGATCGTCGGGTCATAGACAATGCTGAAGTCCATGCCTTCGGGGAAGCTCTTCTTCAGCTCGGCCATTTTCGACCGCACTTCGTTGGAGATTTCGATCGCGTTCGAACCCGGACGCTGGAAGATCGGGATCGCCACCGCCGGCTGGTTGTTGAGCAACGAGCGCAGGGCGTATTGGCTGGAACCCAGCTCGACCCGAGCGATGTCTTTAAGGCGAGTGATTTCACCGTTGTCGCCCGAGCGAATGATGATGTTCTCGAACTCTTCCTCGGAAACCAGACGACCTTGGGTGTTGACCGACAGCTGGAACGCGGTGGCATTCGGCGCAGGCGGGGCGCCCAGGGCACCGGCCGCTACCTGGCGGTTCTGTTCACGAATCGCGGTCACTACATCCGTTGCAGTCAGGTTGCGCGAAGCGGTCTTGTTCGGATCGAGCCACACCCGCAGCGAGTAATCGCCCATGCCGAACAGTTGCACGTCGCCGACACCGCCCAGACGCGCCAGCTCATCCTTGATGTTGAGCAGGGCGTAGTTGGACAAGTAGAGCATGTCGTAGCGTTTGTCCGGCGAGGTCAAGTGCACCACCATCGTCAGGTCGGGCGACGCCTTGTCCACGGTGATGCCGATGCGCGTCACTTCCTCGGGAAGTTTCGGCTCGGTCCGGGTCACGCGGTTCTGCACCTGCACCTGAGCGTTGTCCAGGTCAGTGCCCAGCGCAAAGGTGATGGTCAGGGTGATCTTGCCGT
>NZ_RCNW01000395.1:0-12935 GCF_004307605.1 Pseudomonas sp. Sample_24 | reverse complement strand
GACAGCTGGCCGCAGCATTACCCATGGATCGACCCGGCCGGCTACGAGTATTTCCGCACCCGCCTGGGTCAAGCGCGGCGTGATGTCGAGCACGGTCTGGCGATCACCCTTGAGCACTACAAGACCCGTGAAGGCCAGGAGCGCATGCTGGAAATTCTCCAGTTCAAACTGGACATTCTTTGGAGCATGCTCGATGCCATGAGCATGGCCTACGAACTGCAACGCCCGCCATATCACAGCGTGACCCGTGAGCGGGTCTGGCACAAAGGAATCACTTTATGAGCTTTGATCGCAGCAAGACGCCGAGCTGGCGTCCCGGCTACCGTTTCCAGTACGAACCGGCGCAGAAAGGCCACGTGCTGCTGTATCCGGAAGGCATGATTAAACTCAATGAAAGCGCCGCGTTGATCGGTGGCTTGATTGATGGCGAGCGGGATGTCGCGGCGATCATCGAGGCGCTTGACCAGCAGTTCCCCGGCGTGCCCGAGCTCGGTGACGACATCGAGCAATTCATGGAGGTTGCCCGTGCGCAGCACTGGATCGAACTTGCCTGAGTCATCGGTGCAAGTACCGCCCAAACCCGAGATCGGCCTGCCGCTGTGGCTGTTGGCTGAGCTGACGTACCGCTGCCCGCTGCAATGCCCGTACTGCTCCAACCCGTTGGACTTTGCTGAACAGGGCAAGGAGCTGAGCACCGAACAGTGGATCAAGGTGTTTCGTGAAGCGCGGGAAATGGGCGCGGCGCAGCTGGGTTTTTCCGGTGGCGAACCGCTGGTGCGTCAGGACCTCGCCGAGCTGATCGGCGAAGCACGCAAATTGGGTTTCTACACCAATCTGATCACCTCCGGCATCGGCCTCACCGAACAGAAAATCAGTGACTTCAAGAAGGCCGGCCTCGATCACATCCAGATCAGTTTCCAGGCCAGCGACGAGCAGGTGAACAACTTGCTGGCCGGCTCGAAAAAGGCTTTCGCGCAGAAACTGGAAATGGCCCGCGCGGTGAAAGCCCACGGCTATCCGATGGTGCTGAACTTCGTCACCCATCGGCACAACATCGACAAGATCGACCGCATCATCGAGCTGTGCATCGCCCTTGAAGCGGACTTCGTCGAACTCGCCACGTGCCAGTTCTATGGTTGGGCGCAGCTCAATCGTGTCGGACTTTTACCGACCAAAGAGCAACTGCTGCGCGCCGAACGCATCACCAATGAATACCGGGCCAAACTGGAAGCCGAAGGGCATCCGTGCAAATTGATTTTCGTCACGCCGGACTATTACGAAGAACGCCCGAAAGCCTGTATGAATGGCTGGGGCAGTATTTTTCTGACAGTAACGCCGGACGGAACCGCCTTGCCGTGTCACGGTGCCCGACAGATGCCGGTGCAGTTTCCCAATGTGCGCGACCACAGCATGCAACACATCTGGTATGACTCGTTCGGTTTCAACCGTTTTCGCGGCTATGACTGGATGCCCGAGCCGTGCCGTTCCTGCGACGAGAAAGAAAAAGACTTCGGCGGCTGTCGCTGTCAGGCATTCATGCTCACCGGTGACGCGAGCAACGCCGATCCGGTGTGCAGCAAATCCGCCCATCACGGCGTAATCCTCAAGGCCCGCGAAGAAGCCGAGCACGCCACCCAGACCATCGAACAACTGGCCTTTCGCAATGAACGAAACTCACGCCTCATCGCCAAAAGCTGAACCTCTGAGCGCCGCCAAAGCAGTAGCGGCCGGTATCGACTTTGCCGAGTTACAGGTTGGCCCACACGGCTTGTTCTGGAATGAATATCGTCCGGAGGACGCCGCGTGCCGAGTCTGGCACTGGCAAGCTGGCACAGCGACGTGTCTGACACCGCCCGGGTTCAGCGTGCGCAGTCGGGTGTACGAATATGGCGGTGGAGCGTTTTGTCTGACTGCCGACGGCATCGTCTTCGTCAATGAGGCTGACCAGCAACTGTATCGTCAATCGCTCCAGGGCGAGACGCCAGAAAGGCTGACCTGCGGTACCTGCCGTTACGGTGATTTGCAGTTCGCCAATGGTCAGGTGCTGACGGTTGAGGAAAACGGCAACCAGCACCGTTTGGTCGCGATCGATCTGGCGGACGGCACGCGACACCTGCTGGCCGAAGGCGCCGACTTCTACGCGGCCCCGACCCTCAGTCCTGACGCTCATCGACTGGCCTGGATAGAGTGGAGCCGCCCACATCAGCCGTGGACCGCAACCCGCTTGATGGTTGCCGAGCGCCTGACCGATAACACCTTCGGCCCGGCCCGCTGCGTGGCCGGAGACAATGCTGAAGAATCCCTGCAACAACCGAGATTCGATAACGCCGGTCGGTTGTTTTGCCTGACGGATCGGGGCGGGTACTGGCAACCGTGGATGGAAGCGGAAAACGCTCTGACCCCACTGCCAAGCGCTGCCGCCGATTATGGTCCGGCACCCTGGCAACTCGGTGGCTGCACCTGGTTACCCCTGAATGATGGCGACTATCTGGCGAGCTGGACAGAAGACGGTTTCGGTCGATTGGGCCTGTGTGGTCATTCCACGCAAGACTATTCCAGCGATTACAGCCGCTTCCGCCACCTCGCCATCGATGCGCAGTTCATTTACTGCATCGCCGCCTCACCGGTCAGTTCGGCTGCGGTAATCGCGATCGATCGCCAGTCGCAAAAGGTAAACGTGCTGGCCGGAGGTGTCACTCCGCTGCCCGCTGAAAGAATCAGTCGCCCGCAGACCCTGCGTTACCCAAGCGGTTCGGGCGAGGCTCACGGTTTCTTCTATCCGGCAATGACCGGGGAAGCGAAACCACCGTTGGTGGTGTTCATCCATGGTGGCCCGACTTCGGCGTGCTATCCGATGCTCGACCCGCGAATTCAGTACTGGACACAACGCGGTTTCGCCGTGGCAGATCTCAACTACCGCGGCAGCAGTGGCTATGGCCGAGCCTACCGCCAGGCTTTGCATTTGAGTTGGGGTGAGGTGGATGTCGAAGATGCGTGCGCGGTGGTCAGCCATCTCGCCGATCGTGGCTTGATCAATGGCGACAAAGCGTTCATCCGCGGCGGCAGCGCAGGTGGCTACACCACGCTGTGCGCACTGGCCTTTCACAACGTGTTCCGCGCCGGCGCCAGCCTTTACGGGGTCAGCGATCCGGTGGCATTGGGCCGGGCTACCCACAAGTTCGAAGGCGACTACCTCGATTGGCTGATCGGCGATCCAGTGCAGGACGCCCAGCGCTATGCCGCGCGCACACCGTTATTGCACGCCGACAACATTCGCGTGCCGGTGATCTTTTTCCAAGGGGAACTGGACGCCGTGGTCGTGCCTCAGCAGACCCGCGATATGGTCGAAGCCTTGCAGAACAACGGCCTCCTGGTCGAAGCGCATTACTACGCGGATGAACGTCACGGTTTCCGCAAGGCCGGTAACCAGGCCCATGCGCTGGAGCAGGAGTGGTCGTTTTATCGGCGAGTGATGAATCTGCCGCTGTAAATCAACGCTTGGCGATGATGTACACCGCGTGCACGATCCCCGGAATGTAGCCGCACAGCGTCAGCAAAATATTCAGCCAGAACGCCCCGCCGAATCCTACTTGCAGAAACACGCCCAGTGGCGGCAACAAGATAGCGATGATGATGCGAATGAAGTCCATGGGCAGCTCCTGATTGAATGGGGCTCATGCAAGCCCTACAGCTAATCGACCCTTGCCGTTGGTCAGGGTTCAGCCGGATTCCTCAGGCCAGTATCTCCAGGCCATGTTTCTGAACGATGCTCAGCAGCTTCAGCGCCATGCCGCTGGGATGTTTATCCCCTGATTCCCACTGTTTGACCGTAGAAGCGCTGGTGTTCAGGTAACGCGCGAACACCGGTTGGCTGACATTGTTGCGTTCACGTAGCGCCTTGATCTGTTCGGCCGGTATCGCGTCCGGTACGTTCGCCAGGCACGACGCATCGAATTCGCGCATGGTCGCCTTGCTGATTGCGCCGATGGCATACAAGGCACTGGCAGATTCGTGGATTGATTCAAACGCCTCGCTCTTGAATTTCTTACTCATAAAAAATCTCCGTAAACTCCCTCGTATCCAGTAAATACTGGATTTGCAACTCTGTCAGTCCCTCGTAGGTCTTGGCCATTTTCCGAAACGCGATCAGCTCGGTATGACTGATATTGCTCTGATTCTTTTTGGCACACATGAACTGGTAAACCCAGTATTCACCACCCCTCGCCAAAACAATCGAGCGATGGCGATTGGAGTTCAAGCGTTTCTTCCAGACCCCGCCGCCGAGATTATCCGCCTGCCCTTTGAGCATTTCGAGGAAGGCCTCTCGAAGCTCATCATCTCCAATCCATGCCTTTCCGGCGACCATTGCAAAGCGTTTCGTCTTGAAAAGCCTTTGTGACATTGGCATCCCTTCCCCAAAAACATACCACTGTGTGGTATAGAGCTCAAAGCCAACCGTGATGGTTGAGCGGGTATCGACATTCCCTGTCGGCACCTTTAAAAAGCCATTTATACGATCAAGTCTCAAGCCGAATTTGCCCCATGGCAAAACCCCGCCACAAAAAAACGCCCCACGCCAAAAAAAATCAGGCGCAGGGCGTGCGTATTACCGCGAGACGGTTCTGGAATGTGTGCAGGACGCGTCTGATCAGACGGCAATCCCTTTACGGCATTGCAATTGCGCGGTGCGCACACGGGAGAAAGCGCGGGCCAGGCGCAGGAGCATTTCATCGATATTGGCCATGCTGACGGTCAGCGCCGGGGTGAAGCGCAGGCAGTCCGGTTGCGGAGCGTTGAGCAGCAAGCCTTCAAACAAGGCTGCGTTGACGACGGCATCAGCAGAATCGTCGGATAGAGTCAGCCCCCAAAGCAGCCCCTGGCCGCGCAGTTCGCCGTGACCGTAACGATGGGACAAACGCTGCAAACCTTCGCGCAGGTGCAGGGCGGATTCCCCGACATGTTCGAGAAATCCTTTGTCCTGCACACTGTCGAGCACCGCCAGACCCGCCGCGGTCATCAGTGCATTGCCGTGATGGGTGCCGCCCAGTTCGCCAGTGTCGAAACAGCAAGCCTTGCCCCGCGCCAGCAATGCGGCCAAGGGCACCCCACCGCCCAGCCCTTTGCCGAGGACGACGATATCGGCGCGCACACCGTAGGACTGTTCGGCGAGCAAGGTGCCGCAGCGACCCAATCCGGTTTGCACTTCGTCGAGAATCAACAGGATCCCCAGCTCCCGACACAGACGTTCGACGCCTTTGAGATAATGCGCCGTGGCCGCAATCACTCCGGCTTCGCTCTGAATCGGTTCGAGCATGATCGCCACGGTCCGCTCGTCAACAGCCGCGTGCAGCGCCGGAAGATCGTTGTAGGGAACATGGCTGAAGCCTGGCAGCTGCGGTTCAAATCGGTTGGCCAAAGTCGAACTGTCCGACGCCGAGATCGTCGCCAGGCTACGACCATGGCAGCCGTTATTGGCGACGATGATCCGCGAAGCGCCGCCGCGATGCTGTTGGCCCCATTTGCGCGCCAATTTGATCGCGGCCTCACAGGCTTCGCTGCCCGTGTTGAGCATGTAAGCCTGATCGCTGCCGGTACTCAGGCACAAACGCTCGGCGAGGTTGAGCATGCCGCGGTTATGCAGGCTGAAACCGGGATTGATCAGCGCCTGCGCCTGCGCCGTGATGGCATTGACCAGTGCTTTGGGACTGTGGCCCAGGCTGTTGGCCCCGCCGCCCTGGGAAAAATCCAGATACGCGCGATCATCGCTGTCCCACAACCACGAACCTTGGCCGCGGACAAAAATCTGATGGGGCCGCTCGACACTGGGCATCAGGCACTCACTGGAGAGGTTTTCGTAACTGGAGGGGAAGGAAGTACCCGCTACCAGATCATCAATCGATGGCGAAGCGCGCCGCAGGCTGAACAGATTCATGGGTTCAACCTGCGTTTCAGGTGTTTTGCGTTACCTATGCAAACAACAGCGAAGCCAATGCTCTTCATCGCCTTTTCTGGCCCTGCAAGCCTTATGAATGCAGTTAGACTAGGCTCAGTCCCAGTGTTGAACCATTTCGATTTACCAGCATTTTCAATAAGAATTACTTATGGATTTTAAGCAACTGCGTTATTTCGTCGCGGTGTATGAAGAGGGCCACGTCGGGCGTGCCGCCGAACGACTTTCAATCTCTCAACCGGCGCTTTCACAACAGATCCGCCATCTCGAACAGACCCTCGATGTGAGCCTGTTCGAACGCAGCAGCAAACGCCTGTTGCCGACCCTGGCGGCCCATACGCTGTACAACCACGCCCTGCCCTTGCTCGATGGTCTGCAGCGGGCGCGCGAAGCATTGGCCAATTTCAAGGGGCAGGCGCTGCGTACGCTGGCCATTGGCGTTTTGCAAACGGTGCACACCAGCCTTGTGCCGCAGATGCTCGAACGCGTGCGCAAAGCCCAGCCACATCTGGTGGTGCAGATCTATGAACTGACAGGACTGGAAATCGAACGTCGGTTGCTCAATGGCTCGCTGGATATCGGCATCAGCTATCTGCCCCCCCGGCAACCTGGGCTACATGGCGTGATGCTGTATGAGGATGAACTGACGCTTGTCATCCCCGCGGAGCACCCCTTGCGGGAATTCAAGAAAGTCTCGATGAGTCAGGCTGCGCAATTGCCGATGTTGCTATTGGGTGAGGAGTTTCAGATACGCCAGATTTGGCAGGCGCAATTGGCCAATCTGGGACGACGTCCGCAGGTGCAGGCTGAATTGAACAACATGGCGGGGATTCTCGACAGCCTGCCGCACACACAATTGGCAACGGTATTGCCCGGACGCTCGCAAAAAACCCATGGCAACAACGACCTGCTGTGGAAACCGCTCAGTGAGCCGCGGGTACCGTTGAAAGTGGGGTTGGTGTGTCGCGATGTGCAACGGCAGCAAGCCTCGCTGGCGTTGTTACGAACGTTGCTCGAAGAAGTGATAAATCGATCTGATGAACGATTGAACAGCCCGTCGGCACTGGATGCGCTGAACTGAATACTTTTTCGCAGGCATAAGAAAACCCCGCCGAAGCGGGGCTTTGCAGACTGTTTCCCTGACATCCATTTCACTCCGCCGTCCTGGCAGAATCCTACGTGTCCGTGTTGTTGCTTTGCGCTTCCTGCGCTACGTCCATGTGAAGTAGATTAGCCGTGGATCCAATCTGCATCTATGGGAGATAGGCAGCACGTCATGTAAGAGAAAGCTTACATGACGTTACATAGTCAGAACTGTGCGGCATCCAGCAGGAAAAGCGACTCACTCCCGGCCTTCACCGACGCGCTCAACGAGTGGATACGCGGCAGCAGGCGTGCGAAATAGAACCGCGCCGTGCCGAGTTTGCTGGCGTAGAAATCGTCCTGCGCTTCTTTGCCGAGAGCGGCCTTGGCCATCAGTGCCCACATGTAGGCGTAAGCGACATAACCGAACGCTTGCAGATACTCGACCGATGCCGCGCCGATTTCATTCGGGTTGGATTTTGCCCGGTCAAGCAACCACGCGGTCAGTTCGTCGAGCGTGGTCACAGCGTCGTTCAACGGTTTGGTGAACTCGGCAAGATCGGCGCTGGCAGTGGCCGTGAAGTGACGAATCTCGTCAGCGAACAGGTTGTAGAACGCTCCGCCGCTGCCAACGATCTTGCGCCCGACCAGGTCCAGGGCCTGGATGCCGTTGGTGCCTTCGTAGATCTGAGTGATGCGAACATCGCGAACCAGTTGTTCCTGACCCCACTCGCGGATGTAGCCGTGACCTCCGAAAACCTGCTGGCCGTGCACTGTGGTTTCCAGGCCGAGATCAGTCAGGAACGCCTTGGCCACGGGAGTCAACAACGCCACCAGATCCTCCGCACGCTTGCGGGTCGCGGCGTCTTCGCTGAACTTGGCGGTGTCCAGTTGCATGGCCACGTAAGTCGAGAACGCACGACCGCCTTCGTTCGAAGCTTTCATGGTCAACAGCATGCGACGTACATCCGGGTGGACGATGATCGGATCGGCCACTTTGTCCTTGTTCTGCGCGCCGGTCGGCGAACGGCTTTGCAGTCGGTCGCGGGCGTACTCCACAGCGTTCTGATAGGAGCGCTCGCCAGAAGCCAGGCCCTGGATGCCAACCCCCAGACGCTCGTAGTTCATCATGGTAAACATCGCCGCCAGGCCTTTGTTCGGCTCGCCGACCAGATAACCCACAGCCTCATCGAAGTTCATCACGCAGGTCGCCGACGCCTGGATGCCCATCTTGTGCTCGATCGAGCCGCAATTGGCCGGGTTGCGCGCGCCCAGGCTGCCATCGGCATTGACCATGAACTTCGGCACCAGGAACAGCGAGATACCTTTCGGACCGGCCGGAGCATCCGGCAGCTTGGCGAGTACCAGGTGGATGATGTTTTCGGTGAGGTCGTGCTCACCACCGGTGATGAAGATCTTGGTGCCGCTGACTTTGTAGGAACCGTCAGCCTGTGGCTCGGCCTTGGTGCGAATGATGCCCAGGTCCGTACCGGCATGCGGCTCGGTCAGGCACATGGAACCGGCCCAGACACCGGCGTACATGTTTGGCAGGTACGCGGCTTTCAGTTCTTCGCTGGCGTGGGCGTTGATCGACAGGCAAGCACCGGCGGTCAGCATCGGGTACAAACCGAACGACAGGCTGGCGGAGTTGACCATCTCTTCGACCTGGGCCGACACGGCTTTGGGCATGCCCATGCCGCCGTAGGCAGGATCGCCACCGACCCCGACCCAACCGCCTTCAGCATAAGTCTGATAAGCCTGTGGGAAACCGGCCGGCGTGGTGACAGCACCATCTGCCCAATGGCAACCTTCTTCGTCGGCCGCACGGCTCAGGGGCGCGATGCTTTTGCTGGTGACCTTGCCGGCTTCTCCGAGAATGGCTTCGACGGTCTCAGCATCGACGGAATCCGCCAGCGCCGGCAGCTCGGCCCAGAGTTTGGCGACCTCGAAAACTTCATTGAGGACGAAGCGCATATCGCGCAGGGGCGCTTTGTAGTCAGCCATGGCAAACCTCGCAAGATCTAAACAGGTAATTCGTAGGTGTGGTGTTTTCGTTGGGTCCGAGTGTAACCCAACAACTTTTGCGACACATAGGGTCAGCCAGTGACTGTTTTGTTATTTTTGGTCACCAGCATTTCAGCTGAGACAGTACTCGCCTGCCAGAACGCATTCGCGGGCAAGCCTCGCTCCTACAGGCCGTGTCGCACGCATTCACGTGAACGACATAGAACCGTAGGAGCGAGGCTTGCCCGCGAAGCTTTTCAAGCCTGATCGTCAGAGCGCAAACAACTCCGCCGGCAGCTTCATCAGGCAATCGCTGCCCGCCTCGATCGCTGCCCGGTGCGCGGCGGTGCGTGGCAATAGTCGCTTGAAATAAAATTCGTTGGTCGCCAGTTTGCCCCGGCAGAAATCGGCATCGCCACTGCCCGATTCCAATTGTGCCTGCGCCACCAACGCCATCCGCAACCACAAGTATCCGAGGATGATGTAACCGCTGTACATCAGGTAATCCACTGATGCCGCGCCGACTTCGTCCGGATTTTTCATCGCAGCCATGCCGACCTGAGTGGTCAATTCGCCCCACTGCCGGTTCAGGTCGTTGAGTTGGGCCACATAAACCGCCAACTGCGGGTGCGCGGCATTCGCCGCACAGAATTTGTGGACGATTTTGGTGAAACCGCGCAGTAGCTTGCCCTGGCTGCCGAGGACCTTACGCCCGAGCAGGTCCAGCGCCTGAATACCGTTAGTGCCTTCATAGATCGGTGCGATGCGGCAATCACGCACCAGTTGCTCCATACCCCACTCACGGATGAAACCGTGCCCGCCAAATACCTGCATGCCGTGATTGGTCACCTCCAGGCCGGTGTCGGTCATGAAGGCCTTGCAGATAGGCGTCAGGAACGCCAACAGGTCTTCGGCGTCCTGGCGCGCTGTTTCATCCGAGCTCAGGTGCGCGACATCCAGCAATTGTGCGGTGAAGTAGGTCAGCGCGCGGTTGCCTTCGTTGAAAGCCTTCATGGTCAGCAACATCCGCCGTACATCGGGGTGCACGATAATTGGGTCGGCGGCTTTCTCCGGCGCTTTGGGTCCCGTCAGCGAGCGCATCTGCAAACGGTCGTTGGCGTACCTGATCGCGCCCTGGAAACTTGCCTCGCCCAGACACAAGCCTTGCATGCCGGTACCCAGCCGCGCATGGTTCATCATGGTGAACATGCAGTTCAGGCCCTTGTTCGGTTCGCCGATCAAAAAACCCTGGGCGCCATCGAAATTCAACACGCAGGTGGCCGAGGCCTTGATGCCCATTTTGTGTTCGATCGAGCCACAGGAGACGCCGTTGCGCTGGCCCGCTTCACCCGCTGCATCGGGCAAAAACTTGGGCACGATAAACAGCGAAATGCCTTTGGTCCCCGCCGGCGCATCCGGCAGTTTCGCCAGCACCAGGTGAATGATGTTGTCGCTCATGTCGTGCTCGCCGGCGGAGATGAAAATCTTGCTGCCGGAGATTGCGTAGCTGCCGTCGGCCTGAGGTACGGCGCGTGTCTTGATGATGCCCAGATCGGTGCCGCAATGAGCTTCGGTCAGGCACATGGTGCCGGTCCATTGGCCGGCGGTAAGTTTGCTCAAGTAAGTCTGTTTCTGTTCTTCAGTGCCGTGAGCATGGATTGCCGACATGGCGCCGTGGGTCAGGCCCGGGTACATGCCCCATGAGGTGTTGCTCGAGCCGACCATTTCGCTGATGACCAGTCCCAGAGAGCTGGGCAAACCCTGGCCGCCGTAAGCCGGATCCGCCGCCAGACCATGCCAGCCACCCTCGACGTATTGTGCGAACGCCTGCTTGAAACCCGCTGGCGTGGTGACCACGCCATTGTCGAAATGGCAGCCTTCTTCGTCGCCGCTACGGTTGAGCGGGGAGAGCACGTTTTCACAAAACTTCGCGCCCTCTTCCAGGATCGCACTCACCATGTCCGGGCTGGC
Source organism: Pseudomonas sp. Sample_24 (assembly GCF_004307605.1). Lineage (NCBI taxonomy): Bacteria > Pseudomonadati > Pseudomonadota > Gammaproteobacteria > Pseudomonadales > Pseudomonadaceae > Pseudomonas > Pseudomonas sp. Sample_24. The sequence goes on along the minus strand of NZ_RCNW01000395.1, from coordinate 1,927 downwards.
ATCGGTAGCCCCCAGTGCGGCGTAGCTGCCGTGAAAATCGAAGACATGGTCAATCAGAAAGCGCATGTCGCGCAGGGGAGCTTTGTACTCAGGCATGGTCATTTCTCCGTCAGCAGATTTCTCCAACCTACTGCCGTCGACCACGCCCCACAATCACAGTGCAGACGCTGAATGCGCCATCATCACTCAACCGTAGCGGCGTCCATGCGCACGGCGCCACGACGGTTCTGCCCGAACGCCATCACGCAGTTGCGCCCAGCGCCTTTGGCACTGTACAGCGCCTGGTCGGCTGATTTGAGCACCTCTTCCGGGGTGCGCTGGTCGATCCGCTCGGCGACTCCGATACTGACGGTCACCGACACGCTCGACGAGCCGGATCCTGCACGGCGTTGGCGCCCCTGGTTGTCATCTTGCGGGCGGCTGTCCTGATTGCGCAGGTGAATGTTGTAGGTGGCGATGGATTCGCGGATGACTTCCAGGTGCGGCATGCATTCTTCGAGGGTTTTGCCTGCAAACACCAGGGCGAATTCCTCGCCACCGTAGCGATACGCCTTACCGCCGCCACCGATTTTCGACAGCTTGCTGGCGACCAATCGCAGCACCTGATCGCCGACATCATGGCCGTGGGTATCGTTGAATTTCTTGAAATGGTCGACGTCGCTCATGGCCAACACATAGTTGCGCCCCAACCGCTGCATGCGTTCATTCAACGCACGACGCCCCGGCAACCCGGTCAGCTCATCGCGGAATGCCATTTGATAGGCTTCGTGCGCAACGGCAGCGGCGATCATCAGCATCACCTGGCTGCACATGATGTTGAGGGTAAACGGCAGAATGAAGGTTTTCGGCAACATCCAGAACAATCCGAGCAAACCCACAAGCTGTGCGGCGTGAAGCGGCCTCGGGTTGCGCCAGTATTGGTATGCCAGCAGCACAAACGATGCGATGAACACTGGATAGGACAGCTGGATCAGGCTCATCCACGCACCGTGCAAGGCCGGCCAGCGAATCTCCGACAACCAGATCAGCAGCGCCTGCGGGTAACTCTGCTCGAGCCCCAATGCCACGCTGCCCACCGCCAGCAACACGGCAAATCGCGCGACCATGTCCTGAAACAAATGCGTTCGTTCTTGCCACGCCGCAAACACGCCGAACAGCAACGGCAACAACAAACAACACAGATGAAAAACCACGGCTGCGTCTTCACGCACCTTGCCGTTGTCGCGGTAGTAATCAGTCTGGGTGTCGAGCAGGAAATAGGCGATGTACACCGTGACCATCAGAAACAGTTCACGCTGGCGTCGGTAGACCGCGCAATATGCACCGCCCAGTAGCAGAACCAGGGTTGGCAGAACGTTGAACAGTGAGGTGAAGAAAACGTTCAGGTCCTTGACGTACGCAGCCGCAAGGCCCGCCAGCAAAAGCAGCAATGACGGTAGGAAATGACTGAAACGTACAGCGGAAGAACGCGGCAAGGGTAAAGCTCCGACCCGTCATATCAATAGATGGCATTGTGCCCACTACTGTAACGGCAGAAACCCCGATTTGCTGAGCGTTTTACTGAGGTATTTTCAATGGAGTTGGCGGCATCGCGATCACCAGTGATGCAAGGAGAAGTCTCGTGGGCGCACGCCAATGCAAAAAAAACCGCTGATCCCGAAGGAGCAGCGGTTTTTGCAGAACTGCCTTAAGCCTTAGTAGCCCAGGTCGAAGTTCTCTTCTTTCATGTCCATCAGGTTGTTGGCACCCGAGAGCATGGTTGCAACGTGAGTGCGGGTACGCGGCAGGATGCGCTGGAAGTAGAAACGCGCGGTCTGCAGCTTGGCGGTGTAGAACGCCTCTTCGGAAGTGCCGGCAGCCAGTTTTTCCGCAGCCAGGCGCGCCATGTCGGCCCAGAAGTAGGCCAGGCAGGCGTAACCGGAGTACA
>NZ_RCNW01000133.1:0-1818 GCF_004307605.1 Pseudomonas sp. Sample_24 | reverse complement strand
GGGCGCGGTTGACGATTTCGATCGCCCGGTCCACACCGGCGCAGAAGCCACGGGGATTGGCGAGTTTGATTTGCATGCTGTGCCTCGTGTCTTGCGCGCAAGAAGTTAGATCATTACAAACCTGTAGGAGCAAAGCTTGCTCGCGAAAGCGGCAGATCAGTCGACATCAATGTTGGATGTGATGACGCCTTCGCGAGCAAGCTTCGCTCCTACAGTTGACCGAATCCGGTCAGTTACAGCGCTTTGACGGAGATGATTTCCACGTCAAAGGTCAACGTCTTGCCAGCCAGCGGATGGTTGAAGTCGATGGTCACTTGCGCGTCATCGAACTCTTTGACCACACCCGGCAATTCAGTATTGGCCGCATCGTTGAAGATCACCAGCAATCCTGGCGACAGGTCCATGTCCTGGAACTGTGAGCGCGGGATGATCTGCACGTTTTGCGGGTTAGGCTGGCCAAAAGCGTTTTCCGGCTCGATGCTCAGGGTACGCTTGTCGCCCGCCTTGAAACCGAACAGTGCCGCTTCGAAACCTGGCAACAGGTTGCCATCACCGACCTTGAAGGTCGCCGGGGCTTTGTCGAAGGTGCTGTCCACCGTGTCGCCGTTCTCCAGGCGCAATGCGAAATGCAAGGTGACTTCCGTGTTCTGGCCGATGCGTTGCTCAGCCAATACCTGTTCAGTCATGAACGGTTTCTCCGGTCTTTTTACTTTTGAACATATCCAGTGCCAGCATTACCGCACCGACCGTAATTGCACTGTCGGCAAAGTTGAACGCCGGGAAGTACCAGCGGTTTTGCCAGTGCACCAGGATGAAATCGATCACATGGCCCAAGGCAATGCGGTCATACAGGTTGCCCAGCGCGCCACCGAGCACCAGCGCCAGCGCAACCGCCAGCCAAGTCTCGTTACGCCCCAGACGCTTGAGCCACACCACCAGCACCGCACTCACCCCAATCGCGATCAGGGCAAACAACCAGCGCTGCCAGCCGGAGCTGTCGGCCAGAAAGCTGAATGCCGCGCCAGTGTTGTAGGCCAGGGTCCAGCTGAAGTAATCGGGAATGATCACGATCTGCTGGTACATCTCGAGCCTGCCTTCGAAGTAGAACTTGCTGGCCTGGTCGATGACCAGAACCAGCAAGCTCAACCAGAGCCAGCCCAGTCGCCCGAAGCGACCAACGGCATTAGGCATAGTGACGAACCTCGCCGGCGCCGCTGATGTTGTCGACGCAACGACCGCAAATTTCCGGATGTTCCGGGTTCACGCCGACATCTTCACGGCAGTGCCAGCAACGGGCGCACTTGGCGTGGGCCGATTTGACGATTTTCAGTTTCAGGCCGCTGACTTCGGTGACCACTGCGTCGGCAGGCGCCTGTACGAACGGCGCAACGCTGGCGGTCGAAGTGATCAACACGAAGCGCAACTCGTTGCTCAGCTTGGCCAGGTCGGCGCTCAGGGCGTCTTCGGCGAACAGCGTCACTTCGGCTTGCAGGTTGCCACCGACGGCCTTGGCCGCACGCTGGATTTCCATTTCCTTGTTGACCGCCACCTTCACTTCCATGATGCGATCCCAGTAGGCGCGACCCAGTTCGAAGCCTTCCGGTAGTTCGGTCAGACCTTCGTACCAGGTGTTGAGCATGACCGATTCGTTACGCTCGCCCGGCAGGTACTGCCACAGCTCGTCGGCGGTGAACGCCAGGATCGGCGCGATCCAGCGCACCAGCGCTTCGCTGATGTGGAACAGCGCGGTCTGGCACGAACGACGGGCCTTGCTGTCGGCGCCAGTGGTGTACTGGCGATCCTTGATGATGTCGAGGT
>NZ_RCNW01000310.1:0-12990 GCF_004307605.1 Pseudomonas sp. Sample_24 | reverse complement strand
CAGGCTGCGTTCGGCGGTGCCGCTCATGGGCAACTGCTTCCAGTCGGCGGTGTAGCTGGCGGAGAAGGGTTGAAGGTCTGCGGCCTGCGCGAATGGCAGGGCGAGCAGAGCGCAAGCGAAGAGCAGGGCGCGACGCATAAAATCTCCTAGGTTCGAATCAAGTGGCCGCTGGCGGCGAGTAACTGTCCATCCAGTAAAGCACCTTGCTCACCGAGTGATAACCGGCCTTCGGCAAACCAGCGTACGGCCATCGGGTAGATCAGGTGTTCCTGAGCGTGGACTCGCTGCGCCAGACTTTGCGGCGAGTCGTGCAACTCTACCGGTATTACTGCCTGTACGACCAGTGGTCCGCCATCGAGTTCCTCGGTGACAAAGTGCACGGAGCAGCCGTGCTCGGTGTCACCGGCCTCCAGCGCGCGCTGATGAGTGTGTAACCCTTTGTATTTGGGTAGCAGCGAGGGATGGATATTGAGCAGGCGACCCTGGTAATGACGGACAAAGCCAGCGCTGAGGATGCGCATGAAGCCGGCCAGTACCACGAGTTTGGGATTGAAGGCGTCGATCAGTTCGATCAGCGCGGCGTCGAAGGCCTCGCGACCTTCGAAAGCCTTGTGATCCAGTGAGCGGGTGGCGATACCCGCATCACGGGCGCGTTGCAGGCCGTAGGCGTCGGCTCGGTTGGAAATCACCGCAGCGATGCGGACCGGGCTGTCGCCGGTCCGCGTGCTGTCGATCAAGGCCTGCAAGTTACTGCCGGTGCCGGAGAGCAGCACCACGACATCACAGGTGGCGGACATCAGTGCGCCTTAAGGTTCTTCAGTTCAACCTGAGCCGCGCCTTCGGCAGCGGTGGAGATCTGACCGATGACCCAAGGCTGCTCACCGGCTTCACGCAGAACGTTCAGGGCGGTTTCCACGTGCTCTTGAGCCACGCAGATGACCATGCCCACGCCGCAGTTCAGCACGCGGTGCATTTCGTTCTCGTCGACGTTGCCTTTCTCTTGCAGCCAGTCGAACACCGCCGGGCGGGTCCAGCTCGCTACGTCAACGACTGCTTGGGCGCCTTTTGGCAGCACACGCGGGATGTTGTCCAGCAGGCCGCCACCGGTGATGTGGGCCATGGCTTTGACAGCGCCGGTTTCCTTGATCAGCTTGAGCAGCGGCTTCACGTAGATGCGGGTCGGGGCCATCAACAGATCGGTCAGCGGTTTGCCGTCGAGCTGGGTGTTCTCGATGTCAGCACCGGAGACTTCGATGATCTTGCGGATCAGTGAGTAACCGTTGGAGTGCGGGCCAGAGGACGGCAGGGCGAGCAGGGCATCGCCGGCAGCGACCTTGGAACCGTCGATGATTTCGGACTTTTCCACGACGCCGACGCAGAAACCGGCCAGGTCGTAGTCTTCGCCTTCGTACATGCCTGGCATTTCAGCGGTTTCGCCGCCGACCAGCGAGCAACCCGACAGTTCGCAGCCAGCGCCGATGCCGGTCACGACCTGAGCGGCGGTGTCGACGTTCAGTTTGCCGGTGGCGTAGTAGTCGAGGAAGAACAGCGGCTCGGCGCCGCAAACCACCAGGTCGTTGACGCACATGGCAACGAGGTCGATGCCGATGCTGTCGTGTTTGTTCAGGTTCAATGCCAGGCGCAGCTTGGTGCCGACGCCGTCAGTACCGGAAACCAGCACAGGCTGCTTGTAGCCGGCCGGGATTTCGCAGAGGGCGCCGAAACCGCCCAGGCCGCCCATGACTTCCGGGCGCGCAGTGCGCTTGGCGACGCTCTTGATGCGTTCGACCAATGCTTCACCGGCGTCGATGTCTACACCGGCGTCCTTGTAGCTCAGGGAGGGTTGCTTGCTCATGATCCAGGCCTTTAGGGGGGATTCAGGGGTAACGACCGAGTCCAGCGGGGCCGCCGAAATCGACGAAGGCGATTGCCTCACGCGAATTTCGAAAGTGCCCGGCTGTTGCCGGTCTGCGAAGGCGCGCGATTTTATCAGGCTTGAAGGGCAGCGGCCATCCTCAGGCCGACGGCAGGGACATATCCGCCTAAAAAAACCTTAATTATTCCGGGTTGATGGCATCCTGCTGACCTGTGCAAGGTATCGTCATTAACCGTCTATCGTTATGACAGTGCGAAAACTTACCCAGAGCGTGTGAATGTTTTGCGCCGGGCGATGGTCACAGCCTTGCTCGATGTCTTCATGCGGTCTGTTCCAGCCGCTCTTGTCGTCAGGAATCTTCCATGCGTTTTTGTAAATTCTTGTTTGTAGGCTGTTTGTCATTGTTCAGTCTGGTCAGTCATGCCGAAACCGTCAAAGGCCTTTATCAAGTGCGCGAGCCGGTCAGTGGCCAGGCGCCGGAGGAGCGTGATCAGGCGACCCAACGCGCGCTGGATACGCTGGTGTTGCGCCTGACCGGCGATCCCAAGGCAGTGCAAAGTCCGGGGCTGGCGGCGATTCGCAAGGATCCGCAGCAAATCATCAGTCAGTTCGGCTTCGACGCCGGGCCACCGGAAGTGCTGAAAGTCGATTTCGATCCGGCATCTACCGAGCAGGCGCTGCGGCGCGCCGGGCTGGCAATGTGGGGCGCCAATCGACCCTCGATACTCAGTTGGTGGTTGATCGATTCCGCAGAGGGCTCGAGCCTGGTGGGCGACGGTCAGGCCAGCGCCGCACCTTTGCGCAGGGCGGCGCAACATCGCGGTTTGCCGCTGCGGTTACCGCTTGCCGATCTGAACGAGCAGATCGTCGCCACGGCGCCGAATCTGGAAAGCGCTGATCCGGCACCGCTACGTGGGGCGTCGGAACGTTACAATGCCGACGCGTTGCTCGCGGTGCATGCCCGGGAAGAGGGGGGGCAGTGGCAAGCCAAGTGGCGTTTGTGGCTGGGCGATCAAAAGGAGGCGGGCAATGTTCAGGGGGCTGATCAGGCGGCCTTGGCGGATGCAGTGATGTTGGCGGTCAATGAGCGCCTGGCGCCGCGGTTTGTTGCCAAGCCGGGAGCGTCGTCGCAGCAGTTGCTGGAAGTGCAAGGCATGAACCTTGAGCGCTATGCAGTGCTTGGGCGTTTGCTGGAGCCTTTTGCCGGGCGCCCGCAAAGTGTCGACGGTGACCGGATCCTGTATCGGGTCAACGGCAGTACCGATCAATTGCGTGCGCAATTGTCCCTGGCGAAGTTACAGGAGGTGACGGATGCACCGGTAGCTGCCGTTCCCGTGACGCCGGCTCAGCCTGCGGCGGGCGGTTCTGCTCCTGCCGTAGCGCCAGCCCCGGCCCCGACCCCGCAATTACGTTATCGCTGGTAGATTTTCTTTCTTTATATAGAAGCAATGGAGTGGTTCATGGCCGATACGCGGCGTTGGTTCTGGTTGGGTGCAGTAGTCCTGCTCTGCGCGTTTATCTGGCTGTTGCATCCGATTCTCACGCCGTTTCTGGTGGCGTTGTTGTTGGCATATCTGTTCGATCCAGTGGTGGATCGGCTGGAAAGGGCCGGACTGTCGCGGACCTGGGGCGTGATCACGGTATTCGCGTTGTTCACCCTGATTGTCACCGCGCTGATGCTGGTGTTGGTGCCTATGCTCGCCAAGCAGCTCTTGCGCTTATATGAATTGGCGCCACAGATGCTCGATTGGTTGCAGCACACTGCGTTGCCATGGGCGCAGTCAAAGTTTGGCTTGTCGGAGGGTTTCTGGAAGTTTGACAAGCTCAAGGCGGCCATCAGTGAGCACATGGGGCAGACCACCGATATTGTCGGGGTGGTGTTGAGTCAGGCGACGGCCTCGGGGCTGGCCCTGATTGGCTGGCTGGCGAACCTGGTATTGATCCCGGTGGTGAGTTTCTACTTGCTGCGCGATTGGGATCTGATGATGGCCAAGATCCGCAGCCTGCTGCCGCGTGATCGCGAAGAGCGCGCAGTGTCCCTGGCCGGCGAATGCCATGAAGTGCTGGGCGCGTTCGTGCGTGGGCAGCTGCTGGTGATGGTGGCGCTGGGCGCAATCTACGCCGCGGGCCTGATGCTGGTTGGTCTGGAGTTGGGGTTGCTGATCGGTTTGATTGCCGGACTGGCCGCGATTGTGCCGTACATGGGGTTTGTGATCGGGATTGGCGCGGCGCTGATCGCCGGGCTGTTCCAGTTCGGTGGCGATCTGTATCCCATGATCGGCATCGTCGCGGTGTTCATGGTCGGTCAGGCGCTGGAAGGCATGGTCCTGACGCCGTTGCTGGTGGGGGATCGAATCGGCTTGCACCCGGTAGCAGTGATCTTCGCGATTCTGGCCGGTGGTGAGTTGTTCGGGTTTACCGGCGTTCTGCTGGCACTGCCGGTGGCTGCGGTGATCATGGTGCTGGTGCGCCATGTGCATGATTTATATAAGGATTCAGAAATTTACAGTGGCGTTGACGAGCCTGAGCTATAAAGGAAGGCGCGGGCAGCCCGGGTCGCTCCCGGGTTGCCCTGCACCTTCCATTGGATTGTTGCCCGCAGCGCCAAAGAAACTGTCATAAAACCAGAGCGCTAACGCAAACCTTTGATTTTGCTTGTGGTCTGTCGCATTGTGCGGTCGGCTTCACGGGTATAAACTTCGCAAACTTTACACAGAGGCCACTAACGGTTCCTTTGGAACTGTTCAGTCAGCATGAAACCGATTCAGCTGCCCCTAGGTGTGCGTCTGCGTGACGACGCCACCTTTATCAACTACTACCCAGGCGCCAATGCCGCTGCACTCGGCTATGTCGAGCGGCTGTGCGAAGCCGATGCTGGCTGGACCGAGAGCCTGATCTATCTCTGGGGCAAGCATGGAGTGGGGCGCACGCATCTGTTGCAGGCCGCATGCCTGCGATTCGAGCAGATGGGTGAACCGGCGGTTTATCTGCCGCTGGCCGAATTGATGGACCGCGGCATCGAAATTCTCGACAACCTTGAACAGTATGAGCTGGTCTGCCTGGATGACTTGCATGCAGTAGCCGGCAAGGCGGATTGGGAAGAAGCACTGTTCCATCTGTTCAATCGCCTGCGTGACAGCGGTCGACGCTTGCTGATTGCGGCATCGACGTCCCCGCGCGAGTTGCCGGTGAAGCTGGCGGACCTCAAATCCCGCCTGACTCTGGCGCTGATCTTTCAAATGCGCCCGCTCTCCGACGAAGACAAATTGCGAGCCCTGCAACTGCGAGCATCCCGTCGCGGCCTGCACCTGACCGACGAGGTCGGGCATTTTATTCTGACCCGAGGTACCCGCAGCATGAGTGCACTTTTCGACCTGCTTGAGCAGCTCGATCAGGCCTCGCTTCAAGCCCAGCGCAAGCTGACAATTCCCTTCCTTAAAGAGACGCTGGGTTGGTAGTTGAACCCGCTAAATTAAAGGCTTCAAGCGCTCTCTGGCATATTTCAGGCGCCAGAAAATCCGCTTTCCCGCATGGCTGCAGGCTGCGTCAACATTCAAAATAGGCTTAAGCGCTTAGATGTTAACGAGAAACCGATAAGTCACAAAAAGTTCGATTGAATTTGCAAATGAGGTTGATAGCGGGCATAGTCTCGGCTTCTTTACAACTATCAGCCACGGTCGTGCCCATGCTAAATCGCTTTGCACCCCTCGTGCCCCTCGCACTCGTTACCCTGTTGTTCGGTTGCGCTGCCCATACTCCGGTGTCCCAGCAGCAACAACAGCAGGTTCAAAACTCTGTTACTGCCCAAGCTTCCGCTCGTTATCAGGAAGCTCTTTATCAAGAAGAAGTCGCCACCGAAAAAGAACTGGCCAACTTCGCCGATGGCAAGTCCTACCAGCTGCCGGTTCTGGCAGACAGCATTCTCGAACGCGGCATGTCGCTGATCGGTACCCGTTACCGTTTTGGTGGTACCTCTGAAGCCGGTTTCGATTGCAGCGGTTTCATCGGTTACCTGTTCCGTGAAGAGGCCGGCATGAACTTGCCGCGCTCGACTCGTGAAATGATCAACGTTGACGCGCCACTGGTTTCGCGCAGCAAGCTCGAACCGGGCGATCTGCTGTTCTTCGCAACCAATGGCCGCCGTGGTCGTGTCAGCCATGCCGGGATCTATCTGGGTGACAACCAGTTCATCCACTCCAGCAGCCGCCGCAGCGGTGGTGTGCGGATCGATAGCCTGGGCGACAGCTACTGGAGCAAGACCTTCATCGAAGCCAAGCGTGCACTTGCCATGGCCCCCGGTGCCGCTCCGATCGTCACCGCACGCAAGTAAACGGACTTTTTGTAAGGCGAACTTAAAGTCTTACTTGAAGTTTGCCTGATAAGCGCTAGAATTCTGATCAATCAATGATGGCAAACCGCCTGCGTACTGCGCAGGCGGTTTTCTTTTCTGCGTCCCGGCAGAAAACGCCGCAGCCAGATCAGGATGCTCTGCTTATGACGATGTCGGCCCGCCTCGCAATCATCTTTATCGCAGCACTGCTCAGCGCTTGCGCCAGCCGCACACCGCCACCAGCGCCGGTGGTTCGTGCTCCAATCGTATTCGGTCCCTCCCAGGCTTTTTCGCCAGAAGCGCAAGACGTGCTGTTTCGCGCGTTGGGCCTGGTAGGCACGCCCTATCGCTGGGGCGGCAACACGCCGGATTCCGGCTTTGATTGCAGTGGCTTGATCGGCTATGTGTACCGTGATGTCACCGGAATTTCCTTGCCGCGCACCACGCGCGAGATGATCTCCATGCAGGCGGCCAATGTCGGCAAGGAAGGTTTGCAGACCGGTGACCTGATCTTCTTTGCCACCAATGGCGGTTCCCAGGTCAGCCATGCCGGGATTTACGTGGGCGAAGGCCGTTTCGTCCATGCGCCCGCCACGGGTGGTACGGTCAAGCTCGATAGCCTGTCCAAAGCGTATTGGCAGAAAGCCTACCTGAGTGCCAAGCGCGTTCTGCAGCCAGAACATCTGGCGCGCAATCCCTGATGGCTTGAGGTTGTCGATATGACTGCTCGCACGCTTAATCTCGACGATGCGCTGTATCAATATCTGCTCGATGTGTCCCTGCGCGAGACGCCGCTGCTCAAGCGTTTGCGCGACGAAACTCAGGCATTGCCGATGGCGCGCTGGCAGGTAGCGCCCGAGCAGGGACAGTTCCTCGCGTTACTGGTGAAACTCACTGGAGCACGACGAGTGCTGGAAATCGGCACCTTCACCGGATACAGCGCCCTGTGCATGGCTGCAGCCTTGCCTGAAGACGGGGAACTGATCTGCTGTGACATTCCTGGGGATTACAACGCCATCGCGCGTCGCTATTGGCAGGAAGCCGGACTGGTCAAGCGCATCGATCTGCGCCTGGCGCCTGCGCTGGAGACGCTCGGCAAACTCGATCAGCCTGGCGAATTCGATTTGATTTTCATCGATGCCGACAAGGCGAACTACCCAGCCTATCTGGAGCATGCATTGCGCTTGCTGCGTATTGGCGGGCTGGCGGTATTCGACAATACCCTGTGGAGCGGCCGGGTACTTGAGGACAACCCCGAAAGCGCAGACACCCGCGCCATTCAAACGCTCAATCGAGCGTTGAAGGATGACGCGAGGGTTGATCTGTCATTGTTGCCGCTGGGAGATGGGCTCACGCTCTGCCGTAAACGCTAGAGATCACAGGCTTGGGGACGTTTACTGGGTCGCAGACACCCGCCAAACCTTGTTCCCCACATCATCGGCCACCAGCAGGCCTCCTTGCTGATCGATCACCACACCCACTGGCCGGCCCATGGCTTTCTCATCTTCGTTGAGGAAACCGGTGAGCACATCAATCGGTTGTCCCGTTGGCTTGCCAGCGTTGAATGGCACAAAAATCACTTTGTAACCGCTGTGCGGCTTGCGGTTCCAGGAGCCGTGCTGACCGATAAAGGCACCTTCCTTGAATTGCGCCGGCAACGTGTTGCCTTCGGCGAACGTCAGGCCGAGCGAGGCGGTGTGCGGGCCGACGGCGTAATCCGGCGCAATGGCCTTGGCGACCAGATCGGGGTTTTGCGGTTCGACGCGTACGTCTACGTGCTGGCCGTAATAGCTGAACGGCCAGCCATAAAAGCCGCCGTCCTTCACGGAAGTGATGTAATCGGGCACCAGATCGCTACCGATTTCATCTCGCTCGTTGACTGCCGTCCACAGCGCCCCGCTTTGCGGCTCCCAAGCCATGCCATTGGGATTGCGCAGGCCAGAAGCAAAGATCCGGTGATTGCCGGTGGCGCGGTCCACTTCCCAGATGGCCGCGCGTCCTTGCTCCTGATCCATGCCGTTTTCGCCGACATTACTGTTGGAACCGACCGTCACGTACAACTTGCTGCCGTCCCGGCTGGCAATGACATTTTTGGTCCAGTGGTGATTCAGCGTACCGCCGGGCAGGTCGACCACTTTGATCGGCTGCGACTTGATCGTCGTGTCGCCGTTTTCATAATGGAAGCGCAGCAGGCGATCAGTGTCGGCCACGTAGAGGTCGTTACCCACCAGCGTCATGCCGAAGGGCGAATTGAGGTTTTCCAGGAAGACCGTGCGGGTTTCGGCAACGCCATCGTGGTCCTTGTCTCTGAGCAGTGTGATGCGATTCGCACTTGGTACACCCGCCCCGGCGCGGGCCATGACTTTCTTGGTGATCCAGCCCTTCACGCCTTTGTTGTCATCGGGCTTGGGCGGGGCATTGGTTTCAGCGACCAGTACGTCACCATTGGGCAATACATACAGCCAGCGTGGATGGTCGAGATTATCGGCAAATGCGGCGACTTGAGTGCCGCTGGCCGCTACGGGTTTTACGCCCTCCGGCCAGCCAATGGCCGGGGCGATGTTCATCGTCGGGAACAGTGTTTTGTTGGGTTCGGGCAACTTGGGTGACGGGCCGGTGCCGTCGGAGACTTGCAGTCTGGAGGTTTCACCACAAGCGACGAGCCCTCCGGCGAGCGCGATAACGAGAACGTACTGAGGTTTGCGCATTGCTGATCTTCCCTATGAATGCCTTGATTTAATCATAGAGAAGCCGGGATGCCGGATGGTTCAACGCTTCAGCCGCGAGCCTCCTTGAACAGCACCGCGATGCCGGGATGATACTGGCCCGCTTCGTTGTGCAACTTGCGATAGGCGTATGGGAAATACCAGGCCACCGCGCAGGTGTGTTCCTTTTGCAGGTCGTCGACCATGTCCTGGAGCTCTTCGGGTGTGGCGCCATGTTGGGTTTTATGCGGCGCCACGAACAGGCAGCCAAGCTTCAGGTCGCTGGCGTAGCTGATGCGTTTGGCCTCGCTGGTGATGTCTTGCAGCGCCTGGGCGAGGTTCAGATTGTTGACCCGTGGCCAGCGCTGAGTGGCCTGGAGCCAGGCGCGGGCTTCGGTGGTGGCGATGAACAGGTCGGCCCGGCCGTTGCGCTCGCCTTCTTCTATCTGTTTGCGCGTGGGCGATTGCTGGAGGGTAATCATCTCGGCCATCCAGGCCGCGGAGGAGAGCAGGCCTAGGTTGGCTTTTTCGTCCAGCCAATAGGGCGTTTCATTGTCGCCGCGTACAGCGTTGTAGCGATCGATGCAGTCAAACCAGCGCTCCAGCACCGGTCGCAGGAATTCCAGCTTCGGATTGCTGATGATCAAGCCTTGCATGGTGCTCACCCTTATTATTGTGTGGTGTTATGGCTCTTTGATATCACTGCTGAGAGTGTGGCACAAGATCGCCATCAGATTATTGATCGCAGGTAGTTATTCACTTGTGCGCCCTGTCTTCAATTGACGCTCCACCCCCAACCCTCTAACCTTCGCGGCTTGTTTCAGGTGCTCTGTGGCTCGGGTCGACAGAGTGAAACAGGGAAGTCGGTGAGCGAGCGCATCAAGGGTGATGAGCCGCAATCCCGACGCTGCCCCCGCAACGGTAAATGAGTGAAAGACTGCGCCTTTAGCCACTGTGTCGACTGACATGGGAAGGCGCGCAGTCAGGCGCAAGCCGCTCATGAGTCCGGAGACCGGCCTGATTCATCCAAGCGGCATCACGGTGGGCGATGCCAGGCTTCTTGCCGTCTATTCTTGTGCCTGCCCGCCGTTATCCAGCCTCAACGGAGAGCTCCCCCATGACTGATACCCCTGATCGTGACGAACGTCATCTGGCGCGCATGCTGCGCAAAAAAGCTGTGATCGACGAACGTATCGCCAATTCCCCGAATGAATGCGGGCTGTTGCTGGTGCTGACCGGTAACGGCAAAGGCAAGAGCAGCTCGGCGTTCGGCATGCTTGCGCGATCCATGGGCCATGGCATGCAGTGTGGCGTGGTGCAGTTCATCAAAGGGCGTAACAGCACCGGCGAAGAATTGTTCTTCCGACGTTTTCCCGAGCAGGTGCGATTTCATGTGATGGGCGAGGGCTTCACCTGGGAAACCCAGGATCGCCAGCGTGATATCGCCGCGGCCGAAGCGGCCTGGGCTGTTTCGCAGGAACTGCTGCGTGATCCGTCCATCGGCCTGGTGGTGCTGGACGAACTGAACATCGCCCTCAAGCACGGGTATCTCGATCTGGACCAGGTGCTCAGTGATTTGCAGGCGCGCCCGGCGATGCAGCACGTGGTGGTGACCGGTCGCGGCGCCAAGCCTGAGATGATCGAGCTGGCCGACACCGTCACCGAGATGGGCATGATCAAGCACGCCTTCCAGGCTGGTATCAAAGCGCAAAAAGGCGTCGAGCTGTGAGTCGCACTGTATGAATAGCGCTCGTCAATGCCCGGCGGTACTGATTGCCGCGCCGGCCTCCGGTCAGGGCAAGACCACGGTCACCGCCGCGTTGGCCCGTTTGCATCGCAATCAGGGGCGCAAGGTGCGCGTGTTCAAATGCGGCCCGGACTTTCTCGACCCGATGATTCTCGAGCGCGCCAGCGGTGCGCCGGTGTATCAACTGGATATGTGGATGGTCGGCGAGCAGGAAAGTCGTCGGCTGTTGTGGGAAGCCGCGGCTGAAGCCGATCTGATCCTGATCGAAGGCGTGATGGGATTGTTCGATGGTACGCCGTCGAGTGCCGATCTGGCGCGGCACTTCGGTGTGCCGGTACTCGCTGTGATCGACGGCACCGCCATGGCCCAGACTTTTGGAGCACTGGCCCTCGGGCTGGCGCGTTATCAGGCGGACTTGCCGTTTGCCGGGGTTCTGGCCAATCGTGTCGGCACCCTGCGTCACGCGCAATTGCTCGAAGGCAGCCTGACCGAAGGCTTGCGCTGGTACGGTGCCTTGTCCCGGGAAACCGGGATCGAATTGCCGAGTCGGCACCTGGGGCTGGTACAGGCCAGTGAGTTGAATGATCTCGATGTGCGTCTGGATGCTGCCGCCGATGCCCTGGCCAGCAGTTGCGAAGTGGCGTTACCGCCGGCCGTGGAATTCGCGGCGCCCGACGTGATCGCGGCCGAACCGTTGTTGGCCGGTGTGCGGATTGCCGTGGCCCGGGACGAAGCCTTTGCCTTTACCTATGGTGCCAGCCTCGATCTGTTGCGGGCGATGGGTGCCGAGTTGCGGTTTTTCTCGCCGATTCGCGATGCCGATTTGCCGCAGGCCGACAGCCTGTATCTGCCCGGTGGTTATCCGGAATTGCACCATGTGGCATTGGCGCAAAATACTTCGATGCTGAACGCCATTCGCGCGCACCATGCCGCGGGCAAGCCGCTGCTGGCCGAATGTGGCGGCATGCTTTATCTGCTCGATTCGTTGACCGACGTCGAAGGCACGCGCGCCGAGCTGGTCGGTTTGCTCAGCGGTGACGCGGTGATGCAAAAGCGCCTCGCCGCGCTGGCCTTGCAAGCGGTCGAGTTGCCGGAGGGTTCGCTGCGTGGACATACGTATCACCACTCGCTGACGACCACCGATTTGACGCCGATTGCCCGTGGCCTGAGCCCTAACGGCGGGCGCGGGGCGGAGGCGGTTTTCCGCGAGGGGCGGATGACAGCGTCGTATGTGCATTTTTATTTTCCGTCCAACCCATCGGCAGTCGCCGCATTGTTTGCGCCTGACCTTGAAACCGCTATCGCTGCGATGCGGCGACCGGACAAATCAGCCCCCACAGTGAGCGGTGTGATACCTGAAGAAATGCAATTCCCTGTGGGAGCTGGCTTGCCAGCGAAGAGGCCATGACCGACAACGCCTTTTCCGACGTCGAACGCGAAGCGGTTTATCGCGCCATCGCCGAACGCCGCGACATGCGCCACTTCAGCGGCGGTACTGTCGAACCCGAATTGCTTCGGCGTCTGCTCGAAGCCGCGCATCAGGCGCCCAGTGTCGGCCTGATGCAGCCCTGGCGTTTCATCCGCATCAGCGATCGAGATTTGCGCGGCAAGATCCAGCGACTGGTGGAAGACGAACGTGTGCGTACCGCCAAGGCTCTCGGTGAGCGCACCGACGAGTTCATGCAGCTCAAGGTCGAAGGCATCAACGAGTGTGCCGAAGTGCTGGTGGCCGCACTGATGGATGGCCGCGAGCGGCACATCTTCGGTCGCCGCACCTTGCCGGAAATGGACCTGGCGTCGTTGTCCTGCGCGATCCAGAACCTGTGGCTGGCGTCCCGTGCCGAAGGATTGGGCATGGGCTGGGTTTCATTGTTCGAACCGCAGGCGCTCGCCGACCTGCTGGGCTTGCCCGCCGGTGCCAAGCCGTTGGCGATCCTGTGCCTGGGGCCGGTCAAAGAGTTCTATCCGGCGCCGATGCTGGTGCTCGAAGGCTGGGCGCAGGCACGTCCACTCAGCGAAATGTTGTATGAAAATTATTGGGGAGTGAGTCAATGAGTGTGGCGTTATTGAGTGTCGCCGCAGTGGCGCTGGATGCGCTGCTGGGCGAACCCAAACGCTGGCATCCGCTGGTGGCGTTCGGCCGTTTTGCCGAGCGCATCGAGCAACGTTTCAATGGCGGTGGCCGTGGCTGGCGCAGCCATGGCGTGACGGCGTGGGTGATCGCCGTGTTGCCGCTGACATTGTTGGCCACGGCCTTTTCCTGGGCGCCTTATGTCGGCTGGATCGTCGAGATTCTCGCGCTGTATTGCGCCCTCGGCATGCGCAGCCTCGG
>NZ_RCNW01000169.1:0-1828 GCF_004307605.1 Pseudomonas sp. Sample_24 | reverse complement strand
GCCGGTTTCTGAGCTTTTCCAACACAGTTAGTGGAGAGATCACCTTGGTAGAGTACGTAGTTTCCCTCGATAAGCTCGGCAAACACGATGTTGAGCATGTGGGGGGCAAGAACGCATCCCTGGGCGAGATGATCAGCAACCTTGCTGGTGCCGGCGTATCGGTGCCCGGTGGCTTCGCCACGACCGCTCAGGCATATCGTGATTTCCTGGAACTGAGCGGCCTGAACCAGCAGATTCATGATGCGCTCGATGCCCTGGACGTCGACGACGTGAACGCCCTGGCCAAGACCGGCGCCCAGATCCGTCAATGGATCATGGAAGCCGAATTCCCTGAGAAGCTGAACGCCGAAATCCGCACCGCGTTCGCCACGCTGTCCGCCGGCAACCCTGACATGGCCGTGGCCGTGCGTTCTTCGGCTACCGCCGAAGACTTGCCGGACGCGTCCTTCGCCGGCCAGCAGGAAACCTTCCTGAACATCCGTGGTGTCGAAAACGTCATTCGCGCCGCCAAAGAGGTGTTCGCTTCGCTGTTCAACGACCGCGCCATTTCCTACCGCGTACACCAGGGCTTCGACCACAAACTGGTCGCCCTGTCGGCCGGCGTTCAGCGCATGGTCCGCTCGGAAACCGGCACCGCCGGCGTGATGTTCACCCTCGATACCGAGTCAGGCTTCCGTGACGTGGTGTTCATCACCGGCGCCTACGGCCTGGGTGAAACCGTGGTGCAAGGCGCAGTGAACCCGGATGAGTTCTACGTTCACAAAGGCACGCTGGCCGCCGGTCGTCCGGCGATCCTGCGCCGCAACCTGGGCAGCAAGGCCATCAAGATGATCTACGGCGACGAGGCCAAGGCCGGTCGTTCGGTCAAGACCGTCGATGTCGACAAGGCTGACCGCGCACGTTTCTGCCTGACCGACGCTGAAGTCAGCGAGCTGGCCAAGCAAGCGATGATCATCGAGAAGCACTACCAGTGCCCGATGGACATCGAATGGGCCAAGGACGGTGACGACGGCAAGCTGTACATCGTGCAGGCCCGTCCGGAAACCGTGAAGAGCCGCACCCAGGCCAACGTCATGGAACGTTACCTGCTGAAAGAAACCGGCACCGTGCTGGTTGAGGGCCGTGCCATCGGTCAGCGCATCGGCGCCGGCAAGGTCCGCATCATCAAGGACGTGTCCGAGATGGACAAGGTCCAGCCAGGCGACGTACTGGTGTCCGACATGACCGACCCGGACTGGGAACCGGTCATGAAGCGCGCCAGCGCCATCGTCACCAACCGTGGCGGCCGTACCTGCCACGCGGCGATCATCGCCCGTGAGCTGGGCATCCCGGCCGTGGTGGGTTGCGGCAACGCCACCCAGCTGTTGAAAGACGGCCAGGGCGTAACCGTTTCCTGCGCGGAAGGCGATACCGGCTTCATCTTCGAAGGCGAACTGGGCTTCGACATCAAGAAAAACTCCGTGGACGCCATGCCGGAGCTGCCGTTCAAGATCATGATGAACGTCGGCAACCCTGACCGCGCCTTCGACTTCGCACAACTGCCGAACGCCGGTGTAGGCCTGGCCCGCCTGGAGTTCATCATCAACCGCATGATCGGCGTGCACCCCAAGGCACTGCTGAATTACGACGGCCTGCCTGCAGACATCAAGGAAAGCGTCGACAAGCGTATCGCTGGCTACAACGATCCGGTCGGCTTCTACGTCGAGAAACTGGTCGAAGGCATCAGCACACTGGCCGCTGCGTTCTATCCAAAGAAAGTCATCGTGCGTCTCTCGGACTTCAAGTCCAACGAATACGCCAACCTGATCGGCGGCAAGCTCTACGAGCC
>NZ_RCNW01000061.1:0-1829 GCF_004307605.1 Pseudomonas sp. Sample_24 | reverse complement strand
GCCGGCGGTCAGCCAGCGCTTTGGTCCGGTGGTCGCCAAACTCATCGACGGCGTGCAGCGCATGGCGGCTATCAGCGACAGTCTGAGCCCGCGTAAATCCATGGTGATGGGCACTCAGGGGCAGGTCGAAAACCTGCGCAAGATGCTGGTGGCGATGGTCGACGACGTGCGTGTCGCCTTGATCAAGCTGGCCGAGCGCACCTGCGCGATTCGTGCGGTAAAAACCGCCGACGACGAAAAGCGCAACCGCGTGGCCCGTGAAGTCTTCGACATCTACGCGCCGCTCGCCCATCGTCTGGGGATCGGTCATATCAAATGGGAGTTGGAGGACTTGTCCTTCCGCTACCTTGAGCCCGATCAGTACAAACAGATCGCCAAATTGCTGCATGAACGGCGACTCGATCGTGAGCGTTTCATCAGCGAGGTGATGAGCCAGCTGAAAAACGAATTGCAGGCCACCGGCGTCGATGCAGACATCAGTGGCCGGGCCAAACACATCTACTCGATCTGGCGCAAAATGCAGCGCAAAGGTCTGGAGTTCAGCCAGATCTACGACGTTCGCGCCGTGCGTGTGCTGGTGCCGGAAATGCGCGATTGCTACACCGCGCTCGGCATCGTCCACACCCTGTGGCGGCACATTCCCAAAGAGTTTGACGACTACATCGCCAACCCCAAGGAAAACGGCTACCGCTCGCTGCACACTGCTGTGATCGGTCCGGAGGGCAAGGTGCTGGAAGTGCAGATCCGCACCCACGCCATGCACGAAGAAGCCGAGCTGGGGGTTTGCGCACACTGGAAGTACAAGGGCACCGACGTCAAATCCGGTTCCAATCACTACGAAGAGAAAATTTCCTGGTTGCGGCAGGTGCTCGAATGGCACGAGGAACTGGGTGACATCGGTGGCCTGGCGGAACAGTTGCGGGTCGATATCGAGCCTGACCGGGTCTATATCTTCACCCCGGACGGTCACGCCATCGACCTGCCGAAGGGCGCGACGCCACTGGACTTTGCCTACCGCGTGCACACCGAAATCGGTCACAACTGCCGTGGCGCCAAGATCAACGGGCGCATCGTGCCGCTCAACTACAGCCTGCAAACGGGTGAGCAGGTCGAGATCATCACCAGCAAGCATGGCACCCCGAGTCGTGACTGGCTCAACCCGAACCTGGGTTACGTCACCACCTCGCGGGCGCGGGCGAAGATCGTTCACTGGTTCAAGCTGCAGGCCCGCGACCAGAACGTCGCGGCCGGTAAAACCCTGCTTGAGCGCGAGCTCAATCGCCTCGGTCTGCCGGCGGTGGACTTCGACAAGCTGGCCGAGAAGGCCAACATGAAAACCGCCGAAGACCTGTTTGCCGCGCTTGGTGCCGGTGATTTGCGCCTGGCGCAGTTGGTCAACCTGGCGCAGCAATTGGTCGAGCCGGAACGCGGCAACGAACAGTTGGAACTCATCCCGCGCAAGGCGACCGGTTACAAGCCGGGCAAGCGCGGCGACATTCAGATCCAGGGCGTCGGCAACCTGATGACCCAGATGGCCGGCTGCTGCCAGCCGCTGCCAGGGGACGCAATCGTCGGTTACATCACCCAGGGCCGTGGCGTCAGCATTCACCGCCAGGACTGCGCATCGGTGTTGCAATTGGGCGGACGCGAGCCAGAGCGGATCATCCAGGTCAGCTGGGGGCCGGTGCCGGTACTCACGTATCCCGTCGATATTGTCATTCGGGCCTACGACCGTTCCGGTTTGCTGCGTGACGTTTCGCAGGTATTGCTCAATGAGCGGATCAACGTGCTGGCGGTCAACACCCGTTCGAACAAGGAGGACAACACGG